>NZ_VWWK01000024.1:0-68101 GCF_011753035.1 Burkholderia sp. Ax-1720
ATGCAGAGCACCGTGCCGCGCGGGCCGAGCGTGTAGGTGTTGCGCTCGCCGGTCGGGCCGGGCAGCACCGCGGTCGCGCCGGCCAGCACGCGCGACAGGTAGCCTTCGCAGCGCGCGGCCAGCGCGGCCTCGCGCTGTTCGATCAGCCAGTCGCGCAGCGCGGCCAGGGCCGACGCCGGATTATCACCCGACTCGCCCTCCACCGGCGCATCCACCACCAGCGAGGCCTCCAGCGACTTCGGCAGGCCCGCCGGGCGCGTGGCCAGCAGGCGCTGCAGGTAGAGCGCGCCGCCGGCCTTGGGACCGGTACCGGACAGTCCCTCGCCGCCGAACGGCTGCACGCCCACCACGGCGCCCACCACGTTGCGGTTCACGTAGATGTTGCCGACATGGGCGCGGCCGATCACATGGGCGATGGTCTCGTCGATGCGCGTATGGATGCCGAGCGTGAGGCCGTAGCCGGTCGCGCGCACCTGCTCGAGCAGCTTGTCGAGCGCGCTGCGGCGATAGCGCACCACGTGCAGCACGGGGCCGAACACCTCGCGCTTGAGCTCGTCGATGCTGCCGATCTCGATCAGCGTGGGCGGCACGAAGGTGCCCTGCGCGCAGCCGTCCGGCATCGGCAGCTGGGTGACCGGGTGGCCTTTTTCCTTCATCGCGGCCACGTGGGCATCGATGCCGCGCTTGGCGTCGGCGTCGATCACCGGGCCGACGTCGGTCGAGAGGCGATCGGGGTTGCCGAGCGCGAGCTCGTGCATGGCGCCCTTGAGCATGGTCAGCGTGCGGTCGGCCACGTCGTCCTGCAGGCAGAGCACACGCAGCGCCGAGCAGCGCTGGCCGGCCGAGTCGAAGGCCGAGTTCAGCACGTCGGCCACCACCTGCTCGGCCAGCGCGGACGAATCCACGATCATCGCGTTCTGGCCGCCGGTCTCGGCGATCAGCGGGATCGGCTTGCCGTCCGGGTCCAGGCGCGCGGCCAGCACCTTGTTGATCAGGCGCGCGACCTCGGTCGAGCCGGTGAACATCACCGCGCGCGTGCGCGGATCGCCCACCAGCGCGGCACCGACCGTCTCGCCGTCGCCCGGCAGCAGTTGCACCGCGCCGGCCGGCACGCCGGCCTCGCGCAGGATGCGCACGGCCTGCGCGGCGATCAGCGGGGTCTGCTCGGCGGGCTTGGCCAGCACCGTGTTGCCGGCGGCCAGCGCGGCCGCCACCTGGCCCATGAAGATCGCCAGTGGGAAGTTCCAGGGGCTGATGCAGACCACCGGGCCGAGCGGGCGATGCGTGTCGTTGGAGAACTCGTCGCGGATCTGCGCCGAGTAGTAGCGCAGGAAGTCGATCGCCTCGCGAATCTCGGCCACCGCGTTCGGCAGCGACTTGCCGGCCTCGCGGATCACCAGGCCCATCAGCGTGTGCATCTGCGCCTCGAGCAGGTCGGCGGCGCGCGCCAGGCAGTCGGCGCGATCCTCGACCGGCGTGGCCTGCCAGATCGGCGCGGCCGACACGGCATGCGCGAGCGCGGCACTGACCTGCTCGGGCGTCGCCTCGCTGACGGTGCCGACCACGTCGCGCAGGTCGGCCGGGTTGCGGACCTCGCGCGCCGGCGCGTCGGACAAGGCCTCGTCGGCCAGCAGCGGCGCGGCGCGCCACGGATGATGCGCGCTCGTCAGCAGTGCCGAGGACAGCGAGGCGAGGCGATGTTCGTTCGACAGGTCGAGGCCCATCGAGTTGGCGCGCGAATCGCCGTAGAGCTGGCGCGGCAGCGGGATCTTCGCGTGCGGCGCGCCGAGCGGGACGATCCTGGCGGCTTCCTCGACCGGATCGGCCACCAGGTCCTTCACGGCCACCGCCTTGTCGGCGATGCGGTTCACGAAGGAGGTGTTGGCGCCGTTCTCGAGCAGGCGGCGCACCAGGTAGGCGAGCAGGGTTTCGTGGGTGCCGACCGGCGCGTAGACGCGGCACGGGCGGTTCAGCTTGTCGCGGCCCGTCACTTCCTCGTACAGCGGCTCGCCCATGCCGTGCAGGCACTGGAACTCGTACTGGCCCGGGTAGTAGTTCTGGCCGGCCAGGTGGTAGATCGCCGAGAGCGTGTGCGCGTTGTGCGTGGCGAACTGCGGATAGACCGCGTCGGGCGCGCCGAGCAGTTTCTTTGCGCAGGCCAGGTAGGACACGTCGGTGTAGATCTTGCGCGTGTAGACCGGGTAGCCCTCCAGGCCGTCGACCTGGGCGCGCTTGATTTCGGAGTCCCAATAAGCGCCCTTCACCAGGCGGATCATCAGGCGGTGGCGGCTGCGGCGCGCCAGGTCGATCAGGTAGTCGATCACGAACGGGCAGCGCTTCTGGTAGGCCTGCACCACGAAGCCGATGCCGTTCCAGCCGGCCAGGTCCGGATCGAAGCAGAGCGCCTCGAGCAGGTCGAGCGAGAGCTCCAGGCGGTCCGCTTCCTCGGCGTCGATATTGAGGCCGATGTCGTAGCGGCGCGCCAGCAGGGCCAGCGCGCGCACGCGCGGCAGCAGTTCGCTGATGGTGCGATCCTGCTGCGCGCGCGAGTAGCGCGGATGCAGCGCGGACAGCTTGATCGAGATGCCCGGGCCTTCGTAGATGCCGCGGCTGCCGGCGGCCTTGCCGATCGCGTGGATCGCCTGCTCGTAGGAGGCGTAGTAGCGCTGCGCATCCTCCTCGGTGGTGGCGGCCTCGCCGAGCATGTCGTAGGAATAGCGGAAGCCGCGCGCCTCGTACTTGCGGCTGTTGGCCAGCGCCTCCGAGATCGTCTCGCCGGTCACGAACTGCTCGCCCATCAGGCGCATCGCCATGTCGACGCCCTTGCGGATCAGCGGTTCGCCGCCGCGGCCGATCAGGCGCGTGAGCGCGGAGGACAGCCCGGCCTCGCTGTTGGTGGTGACCAGCTTGCCGGTGATCATCAGCCCCCAGGTGGCCGCGTTGACGAACAGCGAGGGCGCGTGGCCGACGTGCGAGCGCCAGTCGCCCTTGCTGATCTTGTCGCGGATCAGCGCGTCGCGCGTGGCGCGATCGGGGATGCGCAGCAGCGCCTCGGCCAGGCACATCAGCGCCACGCCTTCCTGGCTCGACAGCGAGAATTCGTGGATCAGCCCTTCGACGCCGCCGCCGGAGCTCTTGCTGCGCAGCGTCTCGACCAGCTTGGCGGCCAGGTTCTGCGCGTCGGCCGACAGGTTCGCGCTGAGGCGGGCCTGGCCGATCAGGAAGGGCACGCACTCGGGCTCGGGGCGACGATAGGCGGCCGTGATCGCGGCGCGCAGCACCGATTGCGGCTGCACGCTCTGCGCGAATTCGAGGAACGGGTGGGGCGCGCCGTCGTCGTTGTCGGCATGGCTGTCGGCGAGTTCGGCGAAACCGCTGCGACCCGACAGCTCGGCCGGAAGCTGGCCGTGCTCGATCTTCTCGAGGTACGCGAAGATCGCTTGTTTGATCAGCCAGTGGGGGGTGCGCTCCAGGCGCGCGGCGGCGTCCTTCAGACGCGAACGGAGCAGATCGTCGACTTTGACGCCTAGGGTGGTGCTTGCCATGATTCCTTGTGTGCCGGTACTTGGCCGGCGGTCGCGTGGATAAGACTCGCGGAATCCTATGCCACACAATAAAAAGGTGCAACCGAATCGCGAGTTCGGTTGCACCTTTGCAAAATACTTTGAAATCAATGCATTAGAGCATCGCAACCGGTCCACGCCAAGCACTAGGGTGATCGGTATTTTCCCTTAGGACGGGTGAGCGTCTGGCGCGGATTTTTTGGTGCACCGGAATGGGGAATTGGTGTTTTGGGAAGTACCTCGCACGGCGGCGAGGCGAGTGCTCGCTACGCGGTGATCGACCTCGCGCCTTGCCTGTCGTGGGTTCCGGTTTGATTCCGGCGCATCGCGAAGCAGGCGAAATGTGGGCCCACGGCAGCATCGAAGGCAGCCGGCGCGACCTGGAAAACGTCCGGGAAGCCCGCTGGTTGCACCACTTCGATGCATGCGCTCCCGTCGCGCAAACCGGCTCGGGAAGGCCTTGGCGGCGCGTCGCTCAGATGTCGAGCGGGTCCACCTCGACGCTCCAGCGCAACACGCCCTTCAATTCGCGCAGCCGCGGTTGCCACGCCGCCAGCACGTGTTGCAACACCGCGCGCGAGGCGCTTTCCACCAGCAGTTGCGCGCGGTGCACATGGAGCACCTTCACGATCGTCATCGGCACGGCGTCGTAGACGGTCACGCGCTCGGCGCCGGGCAGCGCCGCCAGCTCGGCCGCGCCCGCCTGCAGGAAGGCCAGCGCGGCCTCCAGGGTGCGCCCCTCGGCGCGCAGCAAGGCCTGGTAGACGAAGGGCGGCAGGTGCGCGTCGCGGCGCTCGGCCAGCGTCGAGCCGGCGAAGCCGACGTAATCGTGCCGCGCCAGCGCGTGATAGAGCGCGTGGCGCGGATAACGCGTCTGGATCAGCACGTCGCCGGGCAGCCCGGCGCGGCCCGCGCGGCCGCTGACCTGCATCAGCTGCGCAAACAGGCGCTCGGTGGCGCGGAAGTCGTGCGAGAACAGGGCGGTGTCGGCATTGAGCACGCCGACCAGCGAGACGCGCCGGAAGTCGTGCCCCTTGGCGATCATCTGGGTGCCCACCAGGATGTCGACCTCGCCGGCATGGACGTCGGAGAACAGCGCCTCGGCGCTGCCCTTGCGGCGCGTGCTGTCGGCGTCGATGCGCAGGATCCGCGCGCCCGGCACCGCCTCGGCGAGCGTCTCCTCGACGCGCTGCGTGCCGCGCCCGAGCGGCGCGATATCGACATTGCCGCACTCGGGGCAGTTGTGCGGGATCCGCGATTCCCAGCCGCAATGGTGGCAGCGCAGCGCGCGCTCGGGCTTGTGCAGCACCACGTAGGCGCTGCAGCGCGGGCAGCCGGCCACCCAGCCGCAGGCGTCGCAGGCCAGCGCCGGCGCGTAGCCGCGCCGGTTCAGGAAGATCAGGCTCTGCTCGCCGCGTTCGAGCCGGCCCTTGAGCGCGGCCACCAGCGGCCCAGACAAGCCGCCGATCGAGGCGCGGCCGCGCCGCCGCTCCTCCTCCAGGTCGACCAGCCTGACGGTGGGCAGCACCGCGTCGGCCACCGCGCGGCGCGACAGCGTGAGCCGCGTGTAGCGGCCCTGCTCGGCCTGCCACCAGCTTTCCAGCGAGGGCGTGGCCGAGCCCAGCACCACCGGGATCTCGAGCCGCTTGGCGCGCCATACCGCGAGGTCGCGCGCCGAGTAGCGCAGGCCTTCCTGCTGCTTGTAGGCGGGCTCGTGCTCCTCGTCGACCACGATCATCGCCAGCGACGGCAGCGAGGCCAGCACCGCCAGGCGCGTGCCGAGCACGATGCGCGCGCGGCCGGTATGCGCGGCGAGCCAGTGTCGCGCGCGCTCGCCCTCGGCCAGCCCGCTGTGCAGCGTGACGATCGCGCCGGGCGGCAGCACCGCGGCGAAGCGCGCGCGGAACGCGGCCTCGAACTGCGGCGTCAGGTTGATCTCGGGCACCAGCACCAGCGCCTGCGCCTCGGGTCGCGTGGACAGCAGCGCCGCCAGCGCACGCAGGTAGACCTCGGTCTTGCCGCTGCCCGTCACGCCGTGCAGCAGGAAGGGCGCGAAGCCGCGCGCGGCCTCGATCGCTTCCAGCGCGTCGGCCTGCTCGGCGGTGAGGGCCGGCGGCACAGGCGCGACGATCGAGTTATCCACCGCTTGTCCACCGACGTCGGCCGCGGCGATCTCGATGCAGGCGGCCCAGCCCGCCTCGCACCAGGCGTCGAGCGTCGCTTGCGCCTTGGGATGCAGCGCGCGCAGTTCGGGCAGGGGGAGGGAGGGGTTGTCGAGCAGCGCCTGCGCGAGCCGGCGCAGCGCCGCGGCGCGCGCGGGCAGCGCATCGGGCAGGGCATCGCGGCCGGCGGGCGAGAGCTGGTAGCGGATCTCGGGCGCCAGCAGGCGGCCCCAGCGCTCGGCGTCGCGCAGCGCCTGCGGCAGCGCCGGCAGGGCAACCTCGCCGCGGCCGCGCTGATAGTAATCGGCCGCGAAATCGACCAGGTCGAGCCAGTCGCCGGCCAGCGGCGGCAGCTCGCCGCAGATCGCGGCGACCTCGCGCAGGCGATTCTCGGGCACCTCGGTGTGAGTGGCGACTTCGCAGATAAGCCCCACCACCAGCCGCTTGCCGAACGGCACCTGCACCAGCATGCCGACGCGCGGCGGCAGCGCGCCGCGATAGCGGTAATCGAATAGCGTCGCTAAAGGATGATCGAGCGCGACGCTCACGTAGAGGGCTTCGCTCATTGGCCGCCCGGCGCGCCGGCAGGCGCGATCGACGGCCGGCGCACGGCCGGCGACGCGAAGTTAAAGTAAAACATCACTTTCGGCGCTAAGTTTCGGATTCTCATTAAGAATCAGTGGAAGCCGATCCTTCCTGTGGATAACTTTGTTGAGAACTCGTGCTTGACTGTCCCGGAATGGCTTCCCCGCGTGCCGATCACTGCTTTTTGATACATCGGAGTCCTTGTCGCCGAGCCTTATCCAGCAAGGCTGCTATCCGATTTCCGGCGCAATAGCGTGGACGTTTTGTCGACGCGGCGCTCTACCGCGCCGCAACGTGCAAAATGTGTATAAGTCAAGTCTTGACAAGCCGGGAAGTGCCGATCGACGGGCGCTTGCGCCCCGATTCGCCCGGCCGGCGCAAACCGGAATCGCTGCGACGCAGCATCCCGGCTTCGATTCGACGCGCCGATCAGGCCCTGTCCTGCCCGCGCCAGGTAGCCCGGGCGAGCAGGTGGAAAGCCCCGCCAACGCGCCGCCCGCGCGACTTCCTCAGCCCAGCGAACCCGCGCGCAGCGTGCGGCTATGGCGATGCACCTCGTCGACCAGCTCGGCGACGCTTTCCGGCGGCGTGAACTGCGAGATGCCGTGGCCGAGGTTGAACACATGGCCGGGATGGTTGCCGTAGCTGTCGAGCACCGCGCGCGCTTCCATGCGGATCGTCGCCGACGGCGCGAACAGGATGTTCGGGTCGAGGTTGCCTTGCAGGGCCACCGCGCCGTTCACGCGCTCGCGCGCGCGGCCGAGGTTGACGGTCCAGTCCAGGCCCACCGCGTCGACGCCGCTGGCGGCGATCTCCTCGAGCCACAGCCCGCCGCCCTTGGTGAAGGTGATCACCGGTACCTGCTCACCGTCGTGCTGGCGCTTGAGCTTGGCCACCACGCGACGGATCGGGTCCAGCGAGAGGCGCTGGTAGGCGCCGTCGGCCAGCGTGCCGCCCCAGGTGTCGAAGATCATCACGGCTTGCGCGCCGGCTTCGATCTGCGCGTTCAGGTAGGCCGCCACCGCATCCACGTTGACATCGAGGATCCGCTGCATCAGGTCCGGCCGCGCATAGGCCATCGACTTCACGGTGCGGAAATCGTCCGAGCCGCCGCCCTCGACCATGTAGCAGGCGAGCGTCCAGGGGCTGCCCGAGAAGCCGATCAGCGGCACCCGCTGGCGGCCCTGCGCGTCGGTCAGCGCGCGTCGGATCTCGCGCACCGCATCGGTCACGTAGCCCAGCGTCGCGCCGATGTCGGGCACGGCCAGCCGCGCCACGTCGGCCTCGGTGCGCACCGGGCTGGCGAACTTCGGCCCCTCGCCGGCCTGGAACTCGAGGCCCAGGCCCATCGCGTCGGGGATCGTCAGGATGTCGGAGAACAGGATCGCGGCGTCGAGCGGGTAGCGCTCGAGCGGCTGCAGCGTCACCTCGGTCGCGTAGTCGGGATTCTTGGCCAGGCCCAGGAAGCTGCCGGCGCGCGCACGCGTGGCGTTGTACTCGGGCAGGTAACGGCCTGCCTGGCGCATCAGCCAGATCGGCGTGTAGTCGGTCGGCTCGCGACGCAGCGCGCGCAGGAAGGTGTCGTTGAGCAGGTTATGAGCCACGGTATGAGCGACGAAGCGGGTGCAAACGCGCATTCTACCGGAGCCGCCCGCCGCCGGCCGCGCGACGGCTTCGCGGGACCGGCGCGCGCCGCTATCATCGGGGACCGATGCGCGCCGCCCGTGCCCCGGAGCCGGCGCCGCATTCCAGCACTCGCCACCAGAAAACCCCGTTTGGAGACATCGATGATCCCGGCCCTCATTCCGGCGCGCTTCCGTGCACGCGCAGTCGCGTCCTGCCTTGGCTTTGGCATCGCCTGCGCGGGCGCCACGGCCTTCGCGGCCAGCCCCGCCGAGCCGATCGCCAACGCGGCCGGCGCGGCGCCCGCCGCCGCCTCGCGGCTCGACGAAGTGCTCGCGCGCGGCGTGCTGCGCGTGTGCACCACCGGCGACTACCGCCCTTATTCGTATTACCGGCCCGACGGCCGCTTCGAGGGCATCGACATCGACCTGGCCGAATCGCTGGCGCGTTCGCTGAAGGTGCGCACCGAGTACGTGAAGACCAGTTGGCGCGCGCTCACCGACGATTTCGTGGCGCGCTGCGATATCGCCGTCGGCGGCATCTCCACCACGCTCGATCGCCAACAGCGCGCCTTTTTCACGCGCCCGACCATGCAGGACGGCAAGACGCCGATCGTGCGCTGCGCCGACGTGGGCCGCTACCAGAGCGTCGCCCAGATCGACCAGCCGGCCACGCGCGTGATCGTCAACCCGGGCGGCACCAACGAGCGTTTCGCCAGGCAGTACCTGGGCCACGCGCAACTGAGCGTGCATCCCGACAACGTGACGATCTTCCGGGAGATCCTCGACGGCCGCGCCGACGTGATGGTCACCGATGCCTCGGAAACGCTCTGGCAGCAGAAGCTCAATCCCGGGCTCTGCTCGGTCCACCCCGAGCAGCCGTTCCAGTTCGGCGAGAAGGCCTACATGGTTCCGCGCGGCGACGTGGTGTTCCAGCAATACGTCGACCAGTGGCTGCATCTGGCCCGCGAGACCGGCGAATTCCAGGCCGTGACGGACAAATGGCTCAAGTAGGGGCGCGGCCGGCGTTTCGGTGTCTTACGACGCGGCGCGCCGGTTACACCCGGGGCGGCAAGGCTTACCGGACCGGGTAGTCCAGCCGGCCATCGGTGCCGCCGCCGGGCCCGGCGGGGCACCGAACCGGCCCGCAAGGCGGCAGGAAGTCGGCTGTAGCCGGATTGATGCACCATCGCGAGGATATTCGTCCGGGAAATCGGGGATTATCCGAATGCAGGAAATACCAGTTTTGCCGGCTTGTCGGCCTTATTCTGGCGTTTGGCGAAAACACAAAAAAACACACAAAATGATGGCCGGAAAATACGGTAAAAAAACCCCGCTTTAAACTCCGACAGAAAGTAAAAAATCCCGGAGAGCCTTATCTGGCGGGCGTTACAACCTGATACACTTTGTTACCGCCAGCCCCGATCAATTCGCCCACAATGGCTCTCACGGTTTCAACACGGATGCGGTCTTTCTTGTGCCTTGTGTGAGCGGATACGAAGCACGCTGAATAGTCCGTCGGTCTCGTACCGAATCCCTTCCCAGGGGCATCCTTGTTGGAATCGTGATCGGCTCATGCCGATTGCTTCCACCTTTGGTCTCCTCGCGCTAACCCCGTAGCGTGTGGTTTTTAGCGGGCTAATAAGCCCGCTTTTTTTCGTCCATAGAAAACGCAAACGCTCCCGCGTCAGGCCGTTTTCTGCTCCGTCAGCCGCAGTTCGTCGATCATCGCGTCGCGCATCACGAACTTCTGCACCTTGCCGGTCACCGTCATCGGCAGCGCCTCCACGAATCGCACGTAGCGCGGCACCTTGTAGTGGGCGATCTGCCCGCGGCAGAAGTCGCGCAGCTCCTCCTCGTCCATCGCCTCGCCGGCGCGCAGCACGATCCACGCGCACACTTCCTCGCCGTACTTCGGATCAGGCACGCCGAACACCTGCGCGCTCTGGATCTTCGGGTGACGAAACAGGAATTCCTCGATCTCGCGCGGATAGATGTTCTCGCCGCCGCGGATCAGCATGTCCTTGAGGCGCCCGACGATATTGCAGAAGCCTTCCTCGTCGAAGGTGGCCAGGTCGCCCGTGTGCATCCAGCCGTCGACGATCGCGCGCCGCGTGAGCGCCTCGTCGCCCCAGTAGCCCGCCATCACCGCGTAACCGCGCGTGCAGAGTTCGCCGGTGGCGCCGACCGGCACGATCGCGCCCTCGGCATCGACGATCTTCGCCTCCAGGTGCGGCTGGATCCTGCCGACCGTGGTGGTGCGCTTCTCCAGCGTGTCGTCGGTGGTGCTCTGGAACGAGACGGGGCTGGTTTCGGTCATGCCGTAGGCGATGGTGACCTCGGCCATGTGCATCTCGGCCACCACGCGCTTCATGGTCTCGATCGGGCAGGGCGAACCGGCCATGATGCCGGTGCGCAGCGTGCCGAGGTCGAAGCGCTTGAATTCGGGGTGGTCGAGCTCGGCGATGAACATGGTCGGCACGCCCTGCAGCGCCGTGCAGCGCTCGGCCTCGACGGCGGCCAGGGTGGCGAGCGGATCGAAGGCGGCGCCGGGAAACACCATCTTCGCGCCGACCGACACGCTGGCCAGCACCGACAGCACCATGCCGAAGCAGTGATAGAGCGGCACCGGAATGCACAGCGCGTCCTGTTCGGTGAGCCGCATCACCCGCGCGATCGCGCGCGCGTTGTTGACCACGTTGCGATGCGTGAGAGTCGCGCCCTTCGGGCTGCCGGTGGTGCCGCTGGTGAACTGGATATTGATGGGATCGGTGTCGGCCAGGCCCGCGCCGAGCACGTCGAGGCCCGCGTGCTCGCGCAGCGTGCGCCCGTGCGCGAGCACGTCGTCGAAGCGCAGCATGCCGGCCGGCGGCGCCTCGCTCATCGACACCACCGCGCGCAGCGCGGGCAGGCGCGCCGCATGCAGGGCGCCCGGCGCGCAGTCGTCGAGCTCGGGCGCGAGCGTGCGCAGCATCTGCGTGTACTGCGAGCTCTTGAACGAATCGGCCGCCACCAGCATCTTGCAGCCGACCAGGTTCAGCGCGTATTCGAGCTCGGCGAGCCGGTAGGCGGGGTTGATGTTGACCAGGATCGCGCCGATCCGCGCGGTAGCGAACTGCGTGAGCAGCCACTCGACGCGATTCGGCGCCCAGATGCCGACGCGCTCGCCGGGCGCGATGCCGAGCTCGATCAGCGCCGCGGCCAGCGCATCGACCTCGTCGCCGAACTCGCGCCAGCTCCAGCGCACGTCCTGCTCGCGGAATACCACGGCCGGCCGATCGGGGAAACGCGCGATGGCGGCGGCCAGGAAATGGCCGATGGTGTCGTGGCTGAGTGGCACGTCGGTCGTGCCTCGCACGTAGGAAAGGCCGTCGTGCGGCGCGATTCCCGCAGGGCGGGAGCCCTGGCCAGCCTGGTCGCCCGGATTCGAAGCCTGGTTTGCCGTCGTCGTCATTGCCATCTCCGAGTAGGTGCGGTGAGCCGGCTCATTCTGCACCGGCTGACAATCGGCTGACATCGGGGTTAGCGCGGCCCGCGTCTCGCGGCAGCGGAGGCGGGGCGAAAACCCGGACGAAAAAAAAGCAGCCCGGAGGCTGCTTCTTCCTGCCGGTGCGCGAGGCACCGACGCTTCAGTTCTTGCTGCGGATCTTGGCAAGACGCTGGATCGCCTCGAGCTGCGCCATCGCCGTGGCGAGTTCCGACTGCGCCTTCGCGAGGTCGATATCCGACTTCGCGTTCTGCAGCGTTTCCTCGGCACGACGCTTCGCTTCCTCGGCCTTCGCGGCGTCGAGATCCCGGCCGCGAATCGCGGTGTCGGCGAGCACGGTCACGGCGCCCGGTTGCACTTCGAGAATGCCGCCGGCGACGAACACGAATTCGTCCTGACCGCCTTCCGATTCGATGCGCACCGCGCCCGGACGAATCCGGGTGATGAGCGGCGTGTGGCCGGGCAGAATGCCCAACTCACCCGATTCGCCCGGCAGCGCGACGAACTTCGCCTGGCCCGAGAAGATTTCCTCTTCCGCGCTGACGACGTCTACTTTGATGGTTGCCATATGGACTCCTGTCGACGGACCCCGGCGCTGGCGCGCCGCTGCCCGTCCCATGCACGGCAGGTCGAGCGTGTTGCAGGCAGCGCGCCTCGCGCAAGCGCTCCAGCCGAAATCGACCGAAGCGCCGGCGCAGGCGGCACGCGCCTGCCACTCACCCTGACCTTACTGGATCTTCTTGGCCTTCTCGAAGGCTTCGTCGATCGTGCCGACCATGTAGAACGCCTGTTCCGGCAGGTGGTCGCACTCGCCTTCGACGATCATCTTGAAGCCACGGATCGTTTCCTTCAGCGGCACGTACTTGCCCGGCGCGCCCGTGAACACTTCCGCGACGTGGAACGGCTGCGACAGGAAGCGCTGGATCTTCCGTGCGCGGGCGACCGTCTGCTTGTCTTCCGGCGAAAGTTCGTCCATGCCCAGGATCGCGATGATGTCGCGCAGTTCCTTGTAGCGCTGCAGCGTCTGCTGCACGCCGCGCGTGATGGTGTAGTGCTCTTCGCCGATCACGTTCGGGTCGATCTGGCGCGAGGTCGAGTCGAGCGGATCGACGGCCGGGTAGATACCCAGCGAGGCGATGTCACGCGACAGCACGACGGTGGCGTCCAGGTGGCCGAAGGTGGTGGCCGGCGACGGATCGGTCAAGTCATCCGCCGGAACGTACACGGCCTGCACGGACGTGATCGAGCCGGTCTTGGTCGACGTGATGCGTTCCTGCAGCTTGCCCATTTCCTCGGCCAGCGTCGGCTGGTAACCCACCGCCGACGGCATCCGGCCCAGCAGTGCCGACACTTCGGTACCGGCCAGCGTGAAACGGTAGATGTTGTCGACGAAGAACAGCACGTCGAGGCCTTCGTCACGGAAGTGCTCGGCCATCGTCAGGCCGGTCAGCGCCACGCGCAGACGGTTGCCCGGCGGCTCGTTCATCTGGCCGTAGACCAGCGCGACCTTGTCCAGCACGTTGGAGTCCTTCATCTCGTGGTAGAAGTCGTTCCCTTCACGGGTACGCTCGCCCACGCCCGCGAACACGGAGTAACCGCCGTGTTCCTTCGCGATGTTGTTGATGAGCTCCATCATGTTGACGGTCTTGCCCACGCCGGCGCCGCCGAACAGGCCGACCTTGCCGCCCTTGGCGAACGGGCAGACCAGGTCGATCACCTTGATGCCGGTTTCGAGCAGTTCGGTCGACGGCGACAGTTCGTCGAACGCCGGTGCCTTCTGGTGGATCGAGCGCTGATGCTCGCTCTCGATCGGGCCGGCCTCGTCGATCGGACGACCCAGCACGTCCATGATGCGGCCGAGGGTCGGCTTGCCGACCGGCACCGAGATCGGCTTGCCGGTGTTCTTCACCGCCACGCCGCGGCGCAGGCCGTCGGAGGCACCCAGACAGATGGTGCGGACGATGCCGTCACCCAGCTGCTGCTGGACTTCGAGCGTCAGTTCCGAGCCATCCAGAGTGAGCGCGTCGTAGATCTTCGGCATGCTGTCGCGCGGGAATTCCACGTCGATAACGGCGCCGATGCACTGTACGATCTTGCCTTCTACCAAAGCAGTAGTACTCATCGCTTTTCCTTTCAATACCTGATTCTTTACTCGCGCAAGGGCGCAGTTTCGAGGCAACGGTCGCTGAGCCGCTTACACCGCGGCGGCACCGCCGACGATCTCCGACAGCTCCTTCGTGATCGCGGCTTGCCGGCTCTTGTTGTACGACAGCTGAAGCTCGCTGATCACGGTCTTCGCATTGTCGGACGCAGCCTTCATCGCGACCATTCGCGCCGATTGCTCGGACGCCATGTTTTCCGCCACTGCCTGGTACACCAGCGCCTCGACGTAGCGCACCAGCAGCTCGTCGACCACCGCCTGCGCATCCGGTTCGTAGATGTAGTCCCACGAGGTCTTGGGCGTACCGTCCGCGCCGTTCTCGAAGTGCTCGGCCGACAGCGGCAGCAGCTGCTCGATCACCGCTTCCTGCTTCATCGTGTTGATGAAGCGCGTGTAGGCGATGTAGACGGCCGACAGCTTGCCTTCCGAGTACGCGTCGAGCTGCACCTTCACGGCACCGATCAGCTTGTCCAGGTGCGGCGTATCGCCGAGCTGGACGACCTGCGAGACCACCTTGCCGCCGAAGCGGTTCAGGAAGCCGAGGCCCTTGTTGCCGATCGCGGTGGCCTCGAACTTCTGGCCCTGCTTCTCGAGTTCCTTCAGCTTGCTCACCGTCGTGCGCAGCACGTTGGTGTTCAGGCCGCCGCACAGACCCTTGTCGGTCGTGACGAGGATCAGGCCAGCCGTCTTCGATTCCTCGTTCGCCACCATGAACGGGTGGCGGTATTCCGGGTTCGCGCGGCTCATGTGCGCGGCGATCGCGCGGACCTTGTCGGCATAGGGACGGGCAGCGCGCATGCGTTCCTGCGCGCGGCGCATCTTCGATGCCGCGACCATTTCCATCGCCTTGGTGATCTTGCGCGTGTTCTGCACGCTCTTGATCTTGCCGCGGATTTCCTTCATTCCAGCCATTGCTTGCTCCTTGACCGAAGCGATGCCTCAGCGCTCACGCGCATGGCATCGCCTCGAGGTGTCCCTCGCGGATCAATAGGCGCCCGACTTCTTGAAGGACTTCAGCGCTTCGTGCAGCGCGCCGTCGTCTTCCTTCGACAAAGCCTTGGTGTCTTCGATACGCTTGATCAGGTCGGCGTGGCTGGTCTTCAGGTACTCGCGCAGGCCCTTCTCGAAGGCGAGCACGTCCTTCACCTCGATGTCGTCGAGGTAGCCGTTGTTCGCCGAGAACAGCGCGACGGCCAGTTCCCAGACCTGCAGCGGCTGGTACTGCGGCTGCTTGAGCAGTTCCGTGACGCGGCGGCCGCGCTCGAGCTGCTTGCGCGTGGCGGCATCCAGGTCCGAGGCGAACTGCGCGAAGGCAGCCAGCTCGCGGTACTGCGCCAGGTCGGTACGGATACCGCCCGAGAGCTTCTTCACGACGTTGGTCTGCGCGGCGCCGCCGACTCGCGACACCGACACGCCGGCGTTGATTGCCGGACGGATGCCCGCGTTGAACAGGTCGGTTTCCAGGAAGATCTGGCCGTCCGTGATCGAGATCACGTTGGTCGGCACGAAGGCCGTGACGTCGCCTGCCTGCGTTTCGATGATCGGCAGGGCCGTCAGCGAACCGGTCTTGCCCTTCACTTCGCCGTTCGTGAACTTCTCGACGTACTCTTCCGAGACGCGCGCGGCGCGCTCGAGCAGACGCGAGTGGAGATAGAACACGTCGCCGGGATAGGCTTCGCGGCCCGGCGGGCGGCGCAGCAGCAGCGAGATCTGGCGATAGGCCCAGGCTTGCTTGGTCAGATCGTCATAGATGATCAGGGCGTCTTGACCGCGATCGCGGAAGTATTCGCCCATCGTGCAGCCGGCGTACGGCGCGAGGTACTGCATCGCGGCCGAATCCGAAGCCGAGGCCGACACCACGATGGTGTATTCCATCGCGCCGGTTTCCTCGAGCTTGCGCACCACGTTCATGATCGACGAAGCCTTCTGGCCGATCGCGACGTAGATACAGACGAGGTCCTTGCCCTTCTGGTTGATGATCGTGTCGAGCGCCACGGCGGTCTTGCCGGTCTGGCGGTCGCCGATGATCAGCTCGCGCTGGCCGCGGCCGATCGGCACCATCGCGTCGATCGACTTCACGCCGGTCTGCACCGGCTGCGACACGCCATGACGCCAGATCACGCCCGGAGCGATCTTCTCGATCGCGTCGGTGGCCTTGGCGTTGACGGGGCCCTTGCCGTCGATCGGGTTGCCGAGCGCATCGACCACGCGGCCGATCAGTTCGGGACCGACCGGCACTTCCAGAATGCGACCCGTCGTCTTGACGATGTTGCCTTCGGAGATGTGGCCGTAGTCGCCCAGGATCACCGCGCCGACCGAGTCGCGCTCGAGGTTAAGCGCGAGGCCGAAGGTGTTGCCCGGGAATTCGAGCATTTCGCCCTGCATCACGTCCGACAGGCCGTGGATGCGCACGATGCCGTCCGTCACGGAGATCACGGTGCCCTGGTTGCGAACGTCCGCGCTCGCTTCAAGGCCCTGGATCCGGCTCTTGATCAGCTCGCTGATCTCAGAGGGATTGAGTTGCATATTCGCTCCTGATGTTCAATTCTGTTGCGTGCCGGCTGCGGCGCTCAGGCGGTCAGTGCGCTTTGCATGCTGACCAGCCGCGCGCGCACCGAGGTGTCGAGCACTTCGTCGCCGACCGTCACGCGCACGCCGCCGATCAACGACGGGTCGACCTCGACCGTCGGCTTCAGCTTGCGTGCGAATTTCCGTTCGAGGCTCGCGAGCAGCTCGGCGAGCGGCGCGCCTTCGAGCGGAAACGCGCTGACGATCTGCACGTCGGCGGCGCCTTCGCGCGCATTCTTCAGCGCCTCGAATTGCACGGCGATCTCCGGCAGCAGCACGGTGCGGTGATTGTCGACCAGCATCCGCACGAAGTTCTTCGCTTCCGTGCCGCTCGCCAGCGGCGACTTCACCGCGGCAACCAGCAGTTCGACGACCTGTTCGCGCCCGACCTTCGGGTTGGACGCGACAGACTGGACTTCGGGCAGTTGCGCAACCTGGGCCAGCTCCTTGACGAGGGTGGACCAGGCGGCGACGTCACCAGCCTCGGCCACGCGAAACAGCGCTTCTGCGTAAGGGCGGGCGATGGTTGCAAATTCGGCCATGATCAGAGCTCGGCTTTCAGTTGATTCAGCAGTTCGGCGTGGGCCGCCTGGTCGACTTCGCGCTTCAGGATCTGTTCGGCGCCCTTGACGGCCAGCGTCGCGACATCCGCGCGCAGCAGTTCACGGGCCTTCACGATTTGCTGTTCGGCGTCGGCCTTCGCCTGGGCGACGATGCGGGCCGCTTCGGCCTGCGCGTTCGCCTTGATTTCGTCCGCGACGGCGATCGCGCGCTTTTCGGCGTCGGCGATGCGTTGCTGTCCGTCGGTACGGGCTTGCGCGAGCTCCTGGTCAGCGGCCTTGTGCGCCGCTGCGAGTTCCGCCTTGCCCTTTTCCGCTGCGGCGAGACCGTCGGCAATCTTCTTCGCGCGTTCGTCGAGTGCGTTGATCAGCGGCGGCCACACGAACTTCATCGTGAACCACGCGAGGATCAGGAACACGACCATTTGCGCAAACAGGGTTGCGTTGAGATTCACGGTGTTTCCTTAGTCTGCTATCCGGGAAAAAGAAACGGTAAGGCGCTCATCGAGTTGCATCCGATCAGCGCCCGGTCTCCGTTCCGCCCTGCGCCCGCCATGCGGGCGCAATATTTCCGGGGAACCTTAGCCTGCGAGCTTCGACAGGAGCGGGTTCGCGAACGCGAACAGCATCGCCACGCCAACGCCGATCAGGAATGCCGCGTCGATCAGGCCAGCCAGCAGGAACATCTTGGTTTGCAGCGGGTTGATCAGCTCGGGCTGACGTGCGCAGGCTTCGATGTACTTGCCACCCATCAGGCCGATACCGATACAGGCGCCGACGGCACCCAGGCCGATGATGATGCCGATACCGATAGCGGTCAGACCCTGGATGTTGGCGATGAAAGCTTGCATGATCACTCCTATGTGAAAAGACTTGGAACTAGAGATTTAAAAACGAAAAACGAAGACTCTTCTACCGGACGCCCGCTCAGTGCGATTCGTGCGCCTGGCCGAGATACACCAGCGTCAGCATCATGAAGATGAATGCCTGCAACAGAACAATCAGGATGTGGAAGATTGCCCAGACGCTGCCCGCGATCACGTGACCGACGAAGCCGAGAACCGTCGCGTCGCCGCCGAAGCTCCACATGCTGCCCAGCAGAGCGATCAGCAGGAACACCAGCTCACCCGCGTACATGTTGCCGAACAGCCGCATGCCGAGCGAAACGGTCTTGGCGACGTATTCGACGATGTTCAACGCAAGGTTCGGGATCCACAGCAGCGGGTGCGCGCCGAACGGTGCCGAGACCAGCTCGTGCGCGAAGCCGCCGACGCCCTTGATCTTGATGCTGTAGTAGAGCATCAGGATGAACACGCCGAGCGCGATGCCGAGCGTGCCGTTCAGGTCGGCGGTGGGGACGATGCGGTGATTGGGGATCACGCCGGCCAGGCCCAGCGCGCCGATCACGCGGCCCGGGAGGTCGACGGGGAGGAAGTCGAGGGAGTTCATCAGCAGCACCCAGACGAAGACCGTCAGGGCCAGCGGCGCGATGAAGGTGCGGTTGCCGTGCACCACCGCCTTCGATTGATCCTCGACCATCTCGACGATCATCTCGATCAGGCACTGGAAGCGGCCCGGCACGCCCGGCGTGGCCTTGCGAGCAGCAAGGCGCAGCACCAGGATGGTCACGAGACCACAGACGATCGACCAGAACAGCGTATCGAGATTCCACACATGGAAGTCGACGATCGACGTCTGATGCGAGGAGGTGAAGTTCTGCAAGTGGTGCGCAATGTACTCGGACGGATCCAGAGCGTGCGTGCCTTCGCTAGCTGCCATAGTCGTTAATGCCACCCAATTGTCGAAAATCGTTGTTTTACGTATTACCGCAAGAAATTATTGCGGGAACACGAGAGCGCAACCTCGAGTCGAACTGCGATACTTGCACACGCTGCGCCGCGTATGCGTCGAAATCCGACATCGATTTGCCGCAAGATGCTTTACCGCCAGGCGAGTGCGAGCCAGTAGGTCTTCAGTGCGACGAGATAGGTGACGAGCAGCGGCACCCAGTGCACGTCCGGGAACCGGAGCGCCACCGCGGTGAACATCGCAATCGTCACGCCCAGCTTCAGCGCCTCGCCGAACATCCAGCCCATCACGGTGTTCGCACCGCCGAATCTCAGTCTCGCTGCAAACACCGCACTCGGTACCCAGCCGATCGCTCCGCCCAGCATTGCCGATTGCGCAGCGGCACCCGGCGACTTTGAAAACAGCCACCACGCCAGCGTTGCAACCAGGGACAAGACCACCTGTGCGATCACCACCCGAAACGGGGTGACGCGAGATGGCCGGCTCACGTCCGGACCGAACAGCGCTTCAGCCTCGGCCCGCGTGAGCGGAACGATATTGTTATCCTGCTGCCCGGCTTCCCAATCGTCTTCCGCGTGTGGAACACCGTGCCGCTGCACGCCAGCGACCTGCTGCGCGTGGCGATGATCGTCGTGCCTGTCTTCCGGCGCTTGACCCGCCATCTTCGTCTTCCGCTAAATCGCCGTAAGCCTTCAGCTTTCAAAAAGCCTTCGGGCTGGCCGTGCTAACAAATCCGAGCGATTGTAAGCGATACCCGCAAGCGATTCAAGGTTTTGCAGGCGACAAAAACACCACGAAATCGCGGCGAGTTGCGTGGAAAATCGCGTCAATTTCCGACGTCAGACAACAGTTGTAAGGTGCTCGGCACGCGCACCTTACAGCTTGTTTTCGTTCCGCTTCGGCAGACGAAACACCGAACGCGACAGCTAGACGAAATGCAACCAGAGCCCGCCGATCGCGAAGGCGATCAGGCCGAAGGGAATGCACACCAGATGGAACGGCCCCCAGAGGCCCGGCGTCTTCGCCAGGCGCACCGCGATCAGGTTTGCCAGCGAGCCGACCGCGAAACCGAAACCGCCCACGCTGACGCCGAAGGCGAGCGCGCGCCAATCACCGCCGAACTCGGAAAGCAGGATCGCCGCCGGCACGTTGCTGATGCCCTGCGACAGCACCGCGCCCGCCGTATAAAGGCGCAGCGGCGCGTCCAGGCCGAGCCCGGCCACCGTGTCGTGCACCACCGGCAAGGCCGCCGCGCTGCGCAGCACGATGAACATCAGCACGAAGATCAGCAGCAGCAGCCAGTCGATGCGCAGCACCGCGTCGCGCCGGATCGCCAGCAGCAGCACCGCCACCGCGATCACGCCCGGCACCGCGTAGTGCGCGTCGGCGGCCAGCACGAAGCCCGCGAACAGCACCGCCGCGGTGATCGCGAGCGGCCGGCGCACCGCGTGCGCCTCGGTGTCGCCCGAGAAATCGAGCGGTTTTGAACGGAACATGCAAGCTGCCAGCAAGAGCAGCATCAGCATCGTGATCAGCGCGAGTGGTCCCAGCTCGAGCACGAAGCGACCAAATGACGCACCACTGCGCTGCCAGAGAAACAGGTTCTGCGGATTGCCGAGCGGCGTGGCGATCGAGCCGGCGTTGACGGCGATCGCCAGGCAGATCACCAGCCGCTTGAATGGCAGGGGCGTGAGCCGTTGCAGGGACACCACCAGCGGCACCGCCACGAACAGGGCAACGTCGTTGGTGAGCCAGGTGGCGAGCACGGCCGCGAACACGATCAGCAGCATCGCCAGCGAGCGCTCGCTGCGCACGTGATGCACGATGCGATGCGCGAGCCACATCAGGAAGCCCGACAACTCCAGCGCCTTGGTGACCATCAGCAGGCCGGCCAGCGTGGCGACGGTCTGCCAGTCGACCAGCCGCGCGAGCGCGAGCGCCGGTTGCGGCCGCGCGACCTGCAGCACCACCAGGGCAAGGACGAGGATCGACAGCACCGGCTCGTTCGCGACGAAGGCGAACCAGCGGCGCGGGGCAAGCCACCCGCGAACTTCGCTCATCGGCGCCTCAGGCTGCGATATTGCCGCGCAGGCGCAGGAGGATGCCCTCGAGCGCATCGAGATCGCCGAAGTCGATCGTCAATTGCCCGCGGCCGCGGCGGCCGAGCTTGATCTTCACGTTCGAGGCCAGCATGTCGGACAGCTCCTCCTCGAGGCGCCGCGTGTCGCGCCCGCCGTCGTCCTTGGCCTTGGCCTTCAGGGCGGGCGCTTCCTTGGTGGTCTGCGCGACCAGCTTCTCGGTCTCGCGCACCGACAGGCGGCGGTTCACCACCTGGTGAGCCAGCGTGATCTGGGTAGCCGCATCGACGGCCAGCAGCGCGCGCGCGTGGCCCATGTCGAGATCGCCGGCCAGCAGCATGGTCTGCACCGGCGCGGCCAGGTTCAGCAGGCGCAGCAGGTTCGACACGGCGCTGCGCGAGCGTCCCACCGCCTCGGCGGCCTGCTCGTGCGTGAAGCTGAATTCGTCGAGCAGGCGCTGGATGCCATGCGCCTCCTCGAGCGGGTTGAGATCCTCGCGCTGGATGTTCTCGATCAGCGCCATCGCGGCGGCGGCCTGGTCGGTCACCTCCTTGATCAGCACCGGCACCTCGGCGAGCCCGGCCAGGCGCGCGGCCCGGAAGCGGCGCTCGCCGGCGATGATCTCGAAGCGCTCGGCGCCGATCGGGCGCACCAGGATCGGCTGCATCACACCCTGCGCACGAATGCTGGCCGCGAGCTCCTGCAGCGCGCCCTCGTCCATGCGCGTGCGCGGCTGGTACTTGCCGGCCTGCAGCTTGTCGAGCGACAGCGTGTTCAGCGCGCCCTCGATCTTCACCGATTCGGTGATGTCGGCGCTGCCGCCGAGCAGGGCTTCGAGCCCGCGTCCCAGACCTTTCTTCTTCGCTACCGCATTCATCGCATTTCCCTCGTTTGCTGGTCCGTTGGCACGACGCGTCAAAGCGCCCTCACCCGCTCGATCATTTCCGCGCCGAACTGCAGGTACGCCTGCGCGCCGCGCGAGGCGCGGTCGAACACCACGCCCGGCAGCCCGTAGCTGGGCGCCTCGGCAAGCCGCACATTGCGCGGAATCACGACATCGAACACCTTGTCGCCGAAGTGCGCCTTCAACTGGTCGGACACCTGTTGCTGCAGCGTGATGCGCGGATCGAACATCACGCGCAGCAGGCCGATCACCTTCAGGTCGCGATTCAGGTTCGCGTGGATCTGCTTGATGGTGTTGACCAGGTCGGACAGTCCTTCCAGCGCGAAGTACTCGCACTGCATCGGGATCACCACGCCGTGCGCCGAGCACAGCCCGTTCAGCGTCAGCAGCGACAGCGCGGGCGGGCAGTCGATCAGCACGAAGTCGTATTGATCCGCGACCTTCTCGAGCGCGGCCTTCAGCTGGCGCTCGCGATTCTCGACGCCGACCAGCTCGATCTCCGCGCCCGCCAGTTCGCGATTCGCCGGCAGCACGTCGTAGTCGAGCGACTCGGGGCGCACGCGCGCCTGCTCGATGCTCACGCCATCGACCAGCACCTCGTAGACGGTCGACTCGCAGGCCGCCTTGTCGATGCCGCTGCCCATGGTGGCATTGCCCTGCGGGTCCAGATCGATCAGCAATACGCGCTGCTGCTGGGCAGCGAGACTCGCGGCGAGATTGACTGTCGTCGTCGTCTTGCCGACGCCCCCCTTCTGGTTGGCCACGCAGAAGATTTTTGCCATCGTTGGTTCGTCCCTCTTTTTTAAGACATCGGGCGCGGATTCACCGCGCCCCAATTTCATTGTGCTTCGTCAACGCCGACTTCGATCAGGTGCCGTTCCGCGTCTAGCGCGGGCACCGCGAGCCGAATCGTCTGGCGCACTTGCGAGCCTGCCGGCAGGCGCGAGATTTCGTCTTCGGGCAACACGCCCTTCATCGCCCAGATCGCCCCGCCCGGCGCCACCAGATGCCGCGCGAGCACCACGAAGTCCGACAGATCCGCGAAGGCGCGCGAGACGATCGCGTCGAACTGACCCGGTACTTCGTGACCAGGGCGCAGCGATTCCACGCGGCCGGTGACGACCGACAGATTGGCCAGCTTCAGTTCGGCCTTCGCCTGGGTCTGAAATGCGGACTTCTTGTGGACGATATCGTTGAGCGTGACCTGCCAATGCGGGAACACGATCGCCAGCACGATGCCGGGCAGGCCGCCGCCCGAACCGACATCGAGCGCCGTCTTCACATCGAGCTCGCGCAGATGCGGGACGATCGAAAGCGAATCGAGGATGTGCTGGATCAGCATCTGCCGCGGGTCGCGAATCGCAGTCAGGTTGTAGACCGCATTCCACTTGCCGAGCAGCGCCACGTAGTCGAGCAGCTTGTCGACCTGCGCCTGTTCGAGTTCGATGCCGAGCGAATCGAGTCCCTGGCTCAGCAGATCATGCAGCGCCTCGCGGGACGAGCCCGCCACCGGTTGCCGCGCCGTCATTGCTGGGTCGGGACGTTGCTGCCCCCTGCTTCGCCCGCGCCGTTCGCGCTCGACGCGCCGCGACGGCCCAGGCCGCGCTTCAGGTGCACCATCAGCAGCGAGATCGCCGCCGGCGTGATGCCCGAGATCCGTGACGCCTGGCCGATCGTTTCGGGACGATGCTGGTTCAGCTTTTGACGTGCCTCGAAGGACAGGCCACGCACTTCGGCGTAGTCGATGCCTTCCGGCAGACGGGTATTTTCATGCGCGCCGTTGCGCTCGATCTCGCCGGCCTGGCGCTCGATGTAACCCTGGTACTTGATGCCAATCTCGATCTGTTCCTCGATCTGCGCCAACAGCACCGGATCCTCGGCGAGCGGCTCTGCCGGCCCGCACTCTCCTTCGCGCAGGCCGCAGACACCGGCATAACTCACGCCGGGGCGACGCAGCAGCTCGGCCAGGCTGTATTCGTGATCGATCGCCTTGCCGAGCAGCGCCGTCGCTTCCTCGGCCGGCAACGTCTTCGGCGTCACCCAGGTTGAACGCAGACGTTCGGTTTCACGTGAAACAGCATCGCGTTTGCGCGAGAACGCATCCCAGCGCGCGTCGTCGACCACGCCCAGTTCGCGACCGATTTCGGTCAGGCGCATGTCGGCATTGTCTTCACGCAGGCTCAGGCGATACTCGGCGCGGCTGGTGAACATCCGATAAGGCTCGGACACACCGCGCGTAACCAGATCGTCGACCAGCACGCCCAGGTAGGCCTCGTCGCGACGCGGGCACCAGGCATCCTTCTCCTGGGCATAACGGCCGGCATTGATCCCGGCCAGCAGCCCTTGCGCTGCTGCCTCTTCATAACCCGTCGTGCCATTGATCTGGCCCGCGAAGAACAGGCCTTCGATTGCCTTGGTTTCCAGCGAAGCCTTCAGGCCGCGCGGATCGAAGTAGTCATACTCGATTGCATAACCGGGACGCAGGATGTGCGCATGTTCGAGGCCGCGCATCGAATGGACCAGGTCGAGCTGCACGTCGAACGGCAGGCTGGTCGAGATCCCGTTCGGGTAGAACTCGTTGGTGGTCAGCCCTTCCGGTTCGAGGAAGATCTGGTGCGAGTCCTTCGAGGCAAAGCGATGGATTTTGTCCTCGATCGACGGGCAATAACGCGGGCCGACGCCCTCGATCACGCCGGTGTACATCGGCGAGCGATCGAGGCCGCTGCGGATGATGTCGTGCGTGCGCTCGTTGGTATGCGTGACCCAGCATGGCATCTGGCGCGGGTGCATCTCGACGCGGCCCAGGAACGAGAACACCGGCACCGGATCGAGGTCGCCCGGCTGCTCTTCGAGCTTCGAGAAGTCGATCGAGCGGCCATCGATACGCGGCGGCGTACCGGTCTTGAGCCGGCCTTGCGGCAGCTTCAGTTCCTTGAGGCGCGAGGAAAGCGAGACGGCGGCAGGATCCCCTGCCCGACCGCCCGTGTGATTATTGAGGCCGACGTGGATCTTGCCGTCGAGGAAGGTGCCGGCGGTCAGCACCACGGCGCGCGCCCGGAAGCGAATGCCGATCTGCGTCACCGCGCCAACCACGCGTTCACCTTCGACGATCAGATCGTCGACGGCTTGCTGGAACAACCAGAGGTTCGGCTGATTCTCGAGACGGCTGCGGATCGCCTGCTTGTAGAGCAGACGGTCGGCCTGGGCTCGCGTGGCGCGCACGGCCGGGCCCTTGGACGAATTCAGGATCCGGAACTGGATGCCGGCTTCGTCGGTGGCAATCGCCATGGCGCCGCCGAGCGCATCGACTTCCTTGACCAAGTGGCCCTTGCCGATCCCGCCAATCGACGGGTTGCAGCTCATCTGGCCGAGCGTTTCGATATTGTGGGTCAGCAGCAGCGTTTTCACGCCCATGCGTGCGGCAGCCAAAGCGGCTTCCGTACCGGCGTGACCGCCGCCGACGACGATCACGTCAAATTCAGTGGGATAAAGCATTGCGGATTTCGCGTCAGAACGTACGCGAACCTGAGAGAGAAGTATGGGGCGAATTATAGCGGGTTCGCTTTTGGCCCGAATATCGGCCGAACAGCCGATCAACAAAAACGGCGTGTTTCACGTGAAACACGCCGCATTTTTCCAACACCTCCGGCACTTTCAAGCGCCCTGCTCGCTCGATTTCAGCCTGACTTCCGAGCCAGCCCAAGATAGCTGTCGATCACGCGGGGGTTCTGCGCCAGCTCCGCTGCCGGTCCATCGAGCACGAATTCGCCGGTTTCGAGGACATAGGCGTAATCGGAGATCTGCAAGGCCGCGCGTGCATTCTGCTCGATCAACAGCGTGGCCACGCCGGTTCCCCGCAGCGCGCTGATGATATGGAAGATCTCCTTGACGATCAGGGGCGCGAGCCCAAGGCTGGGCTCATCGAGCATCAGCAGGTCGGGTTTGCCCATCAGCGCGCGACCGACCGCGAGCATCTGGCGCTCGCCGCCAGACAGCGTGCCGGCCGCCTGCTTGCGGCGCTCCTTCAAACGCGGGAACAGCGCGAACACCGGGTCGAGCTGGTCGAGATAGCCCACCTCGCCAGCCTGCTTGCGACGATAGGCGCCCAGCACCAGATTGTCCTCGACCGACATCGTCCCGAATAGCTCACGCTTCTCCGGCACCAGGCACATGCCGCGCGCCACGCGCAACTCGACCGGCAAGGCGCCGACCGCCTCGCCCCGATAACGCACCATCCCGCTCGCCCGCCCCGTTACCGGCAGCGCGCCCATGATCGCGTTCAGCAGCGTGGACTTGCCGGCGCCATTCGGCCCGATCACGCTGACGATCTGCCCCGGCGCAACGCGGATCGCCGCGCCGTGCAGCGCCTCGACCTTGCCGTAACGCACCGACAAGCCATCGACTTCGAGAATCGGCGCCACGGCCGGCACTTTCGCTTGCATCGCTTCCATCATCACTCCACCCCGCCGAGATAGGCTTCGAGCACCGCCGGATCCTGCCTCACCTCCTCGGGCAAGCCCTCGGCGATGCGCGTGCCGAACTCCATCACCACCAGCCGATCGGTCAGGTTCATCACGAAGTCCATGTCGTGTTCGACCAGCAGCACGCTGATACCCTCGTCGCGCAGCTTGCGCAGCAACCCGGCCAGTTGCTGCTTCTCCAGGTAGCGCAGCCCGGCCGCCGGCTCGTCCAGCAACAGCAGCGTCGGATCGCAGCACAAGGCCCGCGCGATCTCGACGATCCGTTGCTGGCCCAGCGCCAGGCTGCCCGCTTCCTCATGCATTTGCGCCTCCAGCCCGACCCTGCGAATCTGTGCCGCCGCCTCGGCCAGCAGCCGTCCTTCCTCTCGCCCATTGAGCCGCGCGACGCTGCGCCAGATGCCGGTCGAGCCGCGCAGATGCGCGCCCAGCGCGACGTTCTCGAGCACTGTCATGCCCGGCAGCAGCTTCACATGCTGGAAAGTCCGGCCGATCCCGCGCCGCACGATTTCACGTGAAACAAGCCCGTCGATGCGCTCGCCGCGGAAACGGATCGAGCCGCCATTCGCGCGCAGCACGCCCGTCACCAGGTTGAAGGTGGTCGACTTGCCGGCGCCGTTCGGGCCGATCAGGCCCACGATCTGGCCCGCTTTGACCTCGAAGCTGACGTCGTTGACGGCCACCAATCCACCGAAAGTCTTGCGGACCTGCTCCACCACCAGCAGCGCTTCGCCGGCCGCGGGCCGCTCGCGCCGCGGCAGCGGGTCGGTGTGATCCGGCACCGCCAGCCGCGGGCCGCGCGGAAAACGCCTGGCGAGGAACGGCCAGACGCCGTCGCGCGCGGTCTGCAGCAGCACCACCATCACCACGCCGAACACGATGATTTCGAAGTTGCCGTCCTGCCCGAGCAGACGCGGCAGCAGCGATTGCAGCCAGTCCTGCAGCACGGTGAGGATCGCGGCGCCGAGCACGGCACCCCAGACATGCGCCACGCCGCCTACCACGGCCATGAACAGGAACTCGATGCCGTGATTGAGCCCGAACGGCGTGGGATTCACGGCGCGCTGCAGGTGCGCGTAGAGGAAGCCCGAAACGGAAGCCAGCACGGCCGCGTAGACGAAGATCAGCACGCGCATCCAGGCCGTATTGACGCCCATCGCCTCGGCCATCACGCCGCCGCCGCGCAGCGCGCGGATCGCGCGGCCGGGCCGGCTGTTCAGCAGGTTGCGCACCGAGACGATGGCCGCGATCACCACCAGCCAGATCAGGTAATAGAGGCTGCGGCCGGTATCGAGCGTGATGCCGAACACGCGCAGCGCCGGGATGCCGTTGATGCCGTCGTACTTGCCGAGCAGATCGAGATTGCCGAACAGGTAGAACAGCGCGAGCCCCCAGGCGATCGTGCCGAGCGGCAGGAAGTGGCCCGACAGGCGCATGGTCACGGCGCCGAGCACCAGCGCCACCGCGGCCGTGACGATCACGCCGGCGATCAGGCCGAGCCAGGGCGACAAGCCGTAGCCGGTGCTCAGCAGCGCGGTGGCGTAGGCGCCGATGCCGACGAAGGCGGCCTGGCCGAAGCTCGTCATGCCGCCCACGCCGGTGAGCAGCACCAGCCCGATCGCGACGATCGAATACAGGCCGATGTAGTTCAGCAGCGTCACCCAGTATTCGGGGATGCGCAGCACGCCGGGCAGCACCGGCAGCGCGAACAGCACGATCGCGAAGGCCCAGAACAGGCGGTTGTGGAACAGGGCTCTCATCGCCTCAAGCCTCCTCTTCGTCGTGCCGTGGGCTGGCCAGGCTGCGCCAGAGCAGCACCGGGATGATCAGCGTGAAGACGATCACCTCCTTGTAGGAGCTGGCCCAGAACGAGGAATACGATTCGAGCAGGCCGACCAGCAGGGCGCCGGCCGCCGCCAGCGGATAGCTCACCAGCCCGCCCAGGATCGCGCCGACGAAACCCTTCAGGCCGATCAGGAAACCCGAGTCGTAGTAGATCGTCGTCAGCGGCCCCACCAGCACGCCCGACAGCACGCCGAGCGCGGCCGACAAGGTGAAGGCCAGGCGCCCCGCCTGGCTGGTGCCGATGCCCACCAACTGCGCGCCGAGCCGGTTCACCGAGGTCGCGCGCAGCGCCTTGCCGGCGATCGTGCGACCGAAATACAGCGCGAGCGCCGCGATCATCACCAGCGCCGTGATCACCACCACCACGCTCTGCACCGACACCGACTGCGCGCCGATCGCGAGCTGCGCGTCGGAAAACGGCGTGGTGCGCGAACCCTCCGCACCGAACATCACCAGGCCGAGCCCGACCATCGCGAAGTGCACGGCCACCGAGACGATCAGCAGCACCAGGGTGCTGGCCTCGGCGATCGGCTGGTAGGCCAGGCGATAGATGAAGCGCCCCATCGGCACCACGATCGCCAGCGTCAGGGCGATCTGCGCGAGCATCGGCAGGGCCAGCGCGGCGACGGCATGCGCCAGCGCGAACAGCGCCAGCGGCAGCAGCACGCAGCGCCCCGCCAGCGTGGAGAGCGTGCGGCCGAGCTGGTGACGCCGCTCGCGATGCCGGATCAGCACGGCGACCTCGAGCACGAAGCAGGCGATGCCGAGCACCACCAGCAGCCAGCAGGTGGCCGGAAACTTCTGCGTCTGCAGGGCCGCGAGCGTGAGCGCGCCATAGGCGACGAACTCGCCTTGCGGGATGAAGATCACGCGCGTGACGGAGAACACCAGCACCAGGGCCAGCGCGAGCAGCGCGTAGATCGCGCCGGTCGTGATGCCGTCCTGCGCGAGGATCAGCGCAATCGAAAGGTCCATACGGTCGGTTTCAGGTTGGATCGAGAATCGGGAACGAGATGGGCGGCATGGCCAAGGCCGCCGCCGTTATCGAGTCGGGAACAGGAGCAAGGACGGGGCCAAGAACCACCCCGCCCCTCGCGTGTTTCCACGTGAAACTCAACGGCGCGGCCCCCTCGCTTATTCCATCGGCGCGGCACACGGATGCGGCCTCAATCGGCCTGCAGCTTCCACTTGCCGTCGACGATCTGCACCATCACGCGGGCGCGCGCATCGAAGCCGTTGTGATCGGCGGGCGTGGTGTTGAACACGCCATGCGAGGCCGGCACGTTGCGCAGGTTCTCGAGCGCCGCGCGCAGGGCTTCGCGGAAGGCCGGCGTGCCCGGCTTGGCCGTCTTCAGCGCTTCGGGAATCGCCCGCTGCAGCATCTGTCCGGCGTCCCACATATGGCCGCCGAAGGTCGACAGCGAGCCGGCGCCGTAAGCGCCCTCGTAGGCCGCCTTGTAGGCCAGCGCCGGGATCTTGACCGGGTTCGAATCGGGCAACTGCTCGGCCACCAGCATCGGGCCGGCCGGCAGCAGTTCGCCGTCGCAGTCCTTGCCGCAGACGCGCAGGAAGTCGTTGTTGGCGACGCCGTGCGTCTGGTAGACCTTGCCCGCGTAACCGCGCTCCTTGAGCGTCTTCGCCGGCAGCGCGGCCGGCGTGCCGGCGCCGGCGATCAGCACCGCGTCGGGCCGGGCGGCCAGCAGCTTGAGCACCTGCCCCGTCACCGAGGTGTCGTTGCGCGCGTAGCGCTCGCTGGCCACCAGCTTCAGGCCGTTCGCGGCCGCCGCCGCCGTGAACACGTTCGACCAGCCGTCGCCGTAGGCATCGGCGAAGCCGATGAAGCCCACCGTCTTCACGCCGTGCGCGGCCATGTAGCCGGCGATCGCGTCGGCCATCAGCCGATCGTTCTGCGGCGTCTTGAACACCCAGGCGCGCTTCGCGTCCATCGGCGCGATGATCTGCGCGCTGGCCGCCAGCGAGATCATCGGCGTGCGGCCTTGCGCGGCCACGTCGATCATCGCCAGCGAGTTCGGCGTGATGGTCGAGCCGACGATCGCATCGACATGCTCCTCGTCGATCAGCTTGCGCGCGTTCTGCACCGCGCGGCTGCTGTCCGAGGCGTCGTCGAGCACCAGGTAGCTGACCGCTTGCCCGCCGATCGTCTTCGGCAGCAGCGCCACCGTGTTCTTCTCCGGAATCCCGAGCGAGGCGCCCGGCCCGGTGGCCGATACCGTCACCCCGATCCTCACCTGCGCGAGCGCGGCCGTCGCGCCGCAAACCAGCCCCAGCGCGAGCGCCGCCCGCGTCCATGTCCCGATCTTCATGTCCTGCCTCCACGCTACCCGCTTCGCCTTGTTGTCGTCGTCGCCGACGGCGTGCCGGGCCTGTCTCCACCCTGCCCCGCCGGCGCCCCTCCATCCGCGCTCGCCAACTGGTTGCGCGGACAACAAAAAAGGGCGCGTCCCGAAGCACGCGCCCTGTTTCGATGATTTGCCCTTGCCTCGCTCCGGCTAGTTCTGCACGAGCTTCCAGCGCCCGCCGACGATCTCGACCATCACGCGTGCCCGCGCATCGAGCCCGTTGTGATCGGTCGCCGTCAGGTTGAACACGCCATGCGCGCCGGGCAGCTTTTGTACCTGTTCGAGCGCGCCGCGCAACGCGGTGCGGAAAGCCGGCGTGCCGGGCTGGCCGGCCTTCAGCGCGAGCGGAATCGCCTCGCGCAGCAGCAGGCCGGCATCCCAGGCATGGCCGCCGAAGGTCGACACCGAGCCGGGGCCATAGGCGCGCTCGTAGGCGCTCTGGTAGGCCAGCGCGGAGGCCTTCACGGGGTTCGTATCGGGCAGTTGCGCGGCCACCAGGATCGGTCCGGCAGGCAGGTAGGTGCCCTCGCAATCGGCGCCGCACACGCGCAGGAAATCGTTGTTGGCGACGCCGTGCGTCTGGTAGATCGCGCCGCGATAACCGCGCGACTTCAGCGTGCTCTGCGGCAGCGCGGCCGGCGTGCCGGCGCCGGCGATCAGCACCGCGTCGGGCCTGGCGGCCATCACCTTGAGCACCTGCCCCGTCACCGAGGTATCGCTGCGCGCGTAGCGCTCGCTGGCCACCACCTGCAGCTTGCGCGCGGCGGCGGCCTGGCCGAAGGTCTTGAACCAGCTCTCGCCATAGGCGTCGGCGAAACCGATCAGGCCCACCGTCCTGAGCCCGCGCCGGGCCATGTGCTCGGCGATCGCGTCGGCCATCAGCTGGTCGTTCTGCGGGGTCTTGAAAACCCAGGCACGCTTCGCGTCCATCGGCTCGACGATCGAGGCCGCCGCGGCCAGCGAGATCATCGGCGTGCCGGTCTGCGCGGCGATGTCGATCATCGCCAGCGAGTTCGGCACCACGCTCGAGCCGATCACGGCATCGACCTTGTCCTCGCTCGCCAGCTTGCGGAAGTTCTTCACGGCCTGGGTCGGATCGGTGGCGTCGTCGAGCACGATGTAGTCGATCTTCTGGCCGCCGGCTTCCCTGGGCAGCAGCGCGATGCTGTTCTTCTCGGGAATGCCGAGCGAGGCCGCCGGGCCCGTGGCCGATACCGTCACGCCGATCCGCACGTCGGCCCGCGCATCCTGCCGAGCCAGCGCTCCGACGAGGACAAGGGCAAGGGCCGCGCCGATCGCCACCCGCCGCCTGACTCCATTCATGCCGTGATTCTCCAAGAGAACGAGATCGGGGCCGACTTCGCTCGGGGCCGCTTTTCCCGACCGATCGGTCGGGGAAAGCCGAGTGTAGCGAGGGCGCACGCACGCGACAAACCGGGTTAGCCCGTAGGCCAGGTGCAAGCTGGGACAGGATGAGAGGCGTGGCTCGCGGCGCGAGTGGATCCGCTCGAGACAACAGGCGGCAAGCCGGGGCGAAGCGCAAACGGAAGGGATGATCGGGCGAACCCGCTGCACGAAGGTGCAATGAAAAAGCGCTGTTGGATTCCGTCCAACAGCGCTTTGGGGCCGGGCACTTTGTGCCTCGATTGTCTCCTCGTTCTCCACCTGCAAATTCGTTTCGCGGTGCATCAGAACTGGAACGAAGATTAAACAAGCCCAGAATATGGAGCAACCTAGCATTTACCCCTATGGTGCATCGCCGCACGGAAATTGGGCACGATTCCCGGTGAGGAGGCAGCGATTTGAGCGGCGTTGGCGCGCTTTTCGCGCAGCTTGTCGCCCGCGCCATGTCGCGTTTTGCCGCTGCGCATCACGAGGCCCGCAAGGGTTTCACGCGCGCCACGATCTCGCCGACGATGCCGCGCCGGAACGCCAGCACGCAGGCGATGAAGATGATGCCGGTGACGATCGAGGTCGACTCGCCGAGCGAGCGGAACCACTCGACGCCGGTCAGCGAGGCCAGCGCGCTGCCGATGTCGCCGAGCCGCTCCTCCAGCGCCACGATCAGCGCCGCGCCGAGCAGCGGGCCGAACAGCGTGCCCATGCCGCCCACCAGGGTCATCAGGATCACCAGGCCCGACATGGTCCAGTAGGCGTCGCCCAGCGTCTCGAAGCCGAGCACCACCACCTTCAGCGAGCCGGCCAGGCCCGCCAGCGCCGCCGACAGCACGAAGGCCAGCAGCTTGAAGCGGTCGGTGTCGTAGCCCAGCGAGATCGCGCGCGGCTCGTTCTCCTTGATCGCGACCAGCACCTGCCCGAAGGGCGAATGGACGATGCGCACGATCAGCATCGCGGCCAGCGCCACCACCACCAGGATCACGTAGTAGAGCGCGAGGTCCGAGGACAGGTCGAGCAGGCCGAACAGCCGGCCGCGCGGCACGCCCTGCAAGCCGTCCTCGCCGTGCGTGAAGGGCGCCTGCAGGTAGACGAAGTACAGCATCTGCGCGAAGGCCAGCGTGATCATCGCGAAGTAGATGCCCTGCCGGCGGATCGCGAACAGGCCCACCACCAGCCCCACCACGGTGGCCGCCGCGGTGCCGGCCAGCACGCCCAGCTCGGGCGTGGCGCCGAGCGTCTGGATCGTGTAGCCGCTCAGGTAGCCGGCGGTGGCGAGGAACATCGCATGGCCGAAGGACAGCAGGCCCGTGTAGCCGATCAGCAGGTTGAAGGCCGCCGCGAACAGCGCGAAGCACATCACCTTCATCACGAACAGCGGATAGGCGCCGGCCAGCGGCGCCAGCGCGAGGCCGGCCAGCAGCAGGCCGTAGAGCACTTTTCTGGGCATCATCTTTCCTTGCCGAACAGGCCGGCCGGGCGCACCAGCAGCACCAGGGCCATGATCACGAACACCACGGTGGCCGAGGCCTCGGGATAGAACACGCGCGTGAAGCCCTCGATCACGCCGAGCAGCAGGCCGGTGAGGATCGAGCCGAGGATCGAGCCCATCCCGCCGATCACCACCACCGCGAACACGGTGATGATCATCGGCTGCCCCATCAGCGGCGAGACCTGGATCACCGGCGCGGCCAGCACGCCGGCGAAGGCCGCCAGCGCCACGCCGAAGCCGTAGGTGAGCGTGATCATGAGCGGCACGTTCACGCCGAAGGCCTCGACCAGCTTCGGGTTCTCGGTGCCGGCGCGCAGGTAGGCGCCCAGCCGCGTCTTCTCGATCACGAACCAGGTGGCCAGGCACACCGTCAGCGAGGCCACCACCACCCAGGCGCGGTAGTTCGGCAGGTACATGAAGCCGAGGTCGGTGGCGCCGGACAGCAGCGCGGGCACGTCGTAGGGCTGGCCCGAGGCGCCGTAGATCGAGCGGAACACGCCCTCGATCACCAGCGTGATGCCGAAGGTCAGCAGCAGCCCGTAGAGATGGTCGAGCCGGTAGAGCCAGCGCAGCATGCTGCGCTCGATCAGGATTCCGAACAGACCGGTGACGAGCGGCGCGAGCACCAGCATCGCCCAATACGGCAGCGAGAAGTAGTTCAGGCCCATCCACGCCAGCATCGCGCCGAGCATGAACAGCGCGCCGTGCGCGAAGTTGATCACGTTGAGCAGCCCGAAGATCACCGCGAGCCCGAGGCTCAGGATCGCGTAGAACGAGCCGTTGACGAGGCCGAGCAGCAACTGGCTCAGCATCGCCGACAACGGAATGCCAAAGATGTTCATCGAAACTGCCGTCCGTAAGAGAGGCAGGCGGGCCGCGGCGCCCGGCTCGTTTGCCGGCCCGGCGCCGCGCCCTGCCCTGAGACGAAGTCCTTACTTCCAGAGCGCGCAGCGCGACTCCTGCTTGGTCCCGAAGGCCTGCTCGCCGGGAATGGTCGCGAGGATCTTGTAGTAATCCCAAGGTTCCTTCGATTCCGAGGGCTTCTTCACCTCCATCAGGTACATGTCGTGGATCATGCTGCCGTCCGCGCGCACGTAGCCCTTGGCGTAGAAGTCGTCGATCTTCTGCTTCTTCAACTGCGCCATCACCTTGTCGGCATCGGTCGAGCCGACCGCCTGCACCGCCTTCAGGTAGGTGGTCACCGAGGAATAATCGGCCGCCTGCAGGCTGGAAGGCATCTTCTTGGTCTTGGCGAAGTAGCGCTGCGCCCACTGGCGCGAGGCCGCGTCGCGGTTCCAGTACCAGCTGTCGGTCAGCACCAGCCCCTGGGTGGTTTCCAGGCCCAGGCTGTGGATGTCGTCGATGAACACCAGCAGCGCGGCCAGCTTCATGCTCTTGGTGATGCCGAATTCCTTGGCCGCCTTGATCGAGTTGACGGTGTCGCCGCCGGCGTTCGCCAGGCCCAGGATCTGGGCCTTGGAAGCCTGCGCCTGCAGCAGGAAGGAGGAGAAGTCCGAGGCCGACAGCGGATGGCGCACCGCGCCCAGCACCTGCCCGCCGTTGGCCTTCACCACGTCCGAGGTGTTCTTCTCGAGCGCCTTGCCGAAGGCGTAGTCGGCAGTCAGGAAGAACCAGGTCTTGCCGCCCTGCTTGGTGACCGCCGAGCCGGTGCCCTTGGCCAGCGCCATGGTGTCGTAGGCGTAGTGGACCGTGTAGGGCGTGCACTGCTCGTTGGTGAGCGTGTCGGCGCCGGCGCCGATGTTGATGTAGACGCGCTTCTTCTCGCCCGCCACCTGGTTCATCGACAGCGCGGTGGCCGAGTTGGTGCCGCCCACCAGCAGGTCGAGCCCCTCGCGGTCCATCCACTCGCGCGCCTTCGAGGCGGCGATGTCGGCCTTGTTCTGGTGGTCCGCGTAGACGAGCTCGATCGGCTTGCCGTTCACCTTGCCGCCGAAGTCGGCGATCGCCATGCGGATCGCCTCCAGCCCGCCCTGCCCGTCGATGTCGGCATACAGGCCCGACAGGTCGGTGATGAAGCCGATCTTCACCGAATCGGCCGCGGCGTGGGCGGTGCCGGCGGTGGCAGCCACCGCCAGCGTGGCGGACAGGCACGCGCGCGCGAGGGTCTTCAGTTTCATTGACGTCTCCTGGTGATGCGTTGTGGTTGTAGGTCGGGCAATCGCGGCCACCGCGAGCGCGGCTCGAGGCCGGGCGCCGGCCCGTGCGGCGCATACGACAGGCAGACGGCGCGAGCGGCGCGGCCTCAGACGCCGAGCAGCTCGTGCAGCACGCTCATCTTGCCCTGCAGCTGCGCCGCGTCGAAGTGCTCGACGATGCGCCCATGCTCCATCACGTAGAAACGGTCGGCCAGCGGCGCGGCGAAACGGAAGTTCTGCTCGACCATCACGATCGTGTAGCCGCGCGCCTTCAGCGCCAGGATCATGCGCGCCAGCGTCTGCACGATCACCGGCGCGAGGCCCTCGGAAATCTCGTCGAGCAGCAGCAGGTTGGCGCCGGTGCGCAGGATCCGCGCCACCGCCAGCATCTGCTGCTCGCCGCCCGACAGGCGCGTGCCCTGGCTGTGCCGGCGCGTGGCGAGGTTCGGGAACAGCGCGTAGATCTCGTCGAGCGGCATGGCGTGCTCGCGCGGGCCTACCGCCGGCGGCAGCAGCAGGTTCTCCTCGCAGGACAGGCTGGCGAAGATGCCGCGTTCCTCGGGACAGTAGCCCACGCCGCGATGCGCGATGCGATGCGTGGCCAGCTCGATGGTCTCGGCGCCGGCGATGCGGATCGAGCCGCGCCGCCGCCCGGTCAGGCCCATGATCGCGCGCAGCGTGGTGGTGCGGCCCGCGCCGTTGCGCCCGAGCAGGGTGACCACCTCGCCGCGCGCCACGCTCAGGTCCACGCCGTGCAGGATGTGCGATTCGCCGTACCAGGCCTCGAGATCGCGGATCTCCAGCGCGGGTACCTCGGCATGCGCCACCGCATCGAGCGCGGCCGCCGTCGCGCCCTGCAGCGTGCCGCCCAGTTCCGGTTCCATGCGCGGGCCCTGGCTCATCCGTGCGCTCCGGTCAGGCTCGTGTCCGCGCTGCCCATGTAGGCCTCGATCACCAGCGGGTTCTTCGATACTTCGGCATACGTACCTTCGGCCAGCACCTCGCCGCGCTGCAGGACGGTGATGGTGTCGGAGATGCCGGCGATCACGTTCATGTTGTGCTCGACCATCAGGATGGTGCGGCCGCTGGAGACCTTCTTGATCAGCGCCGTGACGCGATCGACGTCCTCGTGGCCCATGCCCTGGGTCGGCTCGTCGAGCAGCATCAGCTCGGGCTCCATCGCCAGGGTGGTGGCGATCTCCAGCGCGCGCTTGCGGCCATAGGCGAGCTCGACGGTCGGCACGTGGGCGAAGTCGGTCAGGCCGACCTCGGTGAGCAGGTCCATGGCGCGATCGTCGAGGCGGCGCAAGCTGCGTTCGCTGCGCCAGAAATGGAACTCGGTGCCGAGCTGCCGCTGCAGGCCCACGCGCACGTTCTGCAGCGCGGTGAGATGCGGGAACACCGCCGAGATCTGGAACGAGCGGATGATGCCGCGCCGCGCCACCTGCGAGGGGCGCTCGCGCGTGATGTCGATGCCGTTGTAGACGATCTGACCGGCGCTGGGCTTGAGGAACTTGGTGAGCAGGTTGAAGCAGGTGGTCTTGCCGGCGCCGTTCGGGCCGATCAGCGCATGGATCGAGCCGCGCCGCACGCGCAGGTTCACGCCGCCGACGGCGGTGAAGCCGCGGAATTCCTTCGTGAGCCCGCGCGTCTCGAGTATGGTGTCGCCGAGAATCATGTCCGCTTCCGTCCGATATGACGCGAAACACCGCAACATCTCGCGCGAGCGGCCGCTGCGTCCTCGTGCTGCGAGGCCAGCCCCCGGGCTCGATGCGGGCATGCCGCCACGCCGAGGACCGAGGTCGAACGCGTGCCGGTGCTGCATGCCTGCTGCGCGCCATTGTCGCCTTGTTGGTGCAGTGCATTCATCGGGATTTGCACTGAGGCGCCGCCTCGCGCAAGCGCCGGTCCCGCGCGATGGCGCGTCGCGGCAACGCGCGCGGCGACGCGCCGGCGAAAACGCGCAATGAGGCGCGTGTGGCAATCGCGTGACTGCAGGGAAACCTCGATTGCGGCGCGGATTGTGGCGGGCTACCAGCCGCGCGGCGCGAGGGCGTGCATGACACGTCGCGATAAGCCACGACAAGCCGCAACGGCTTGCCGGCCGGCTGCCGGTTCGGCTTACTTCGCCAGGCCCGGGTGGCCCGGCTTCGGCACCTCGATTCAAGCCGCCGCGGTATCGGCCCTCGACTTCGCCTCATTCGCCACCGCGCCGCCTTCGCGCGCGCCACGACGATCGGCGCGGATCATCTCGCTGGCGCGCTCGGCGATCATCAGCGTCGGCGAGTTGGTATTGCCCGAGGTGATGGTCGGCATCACCGAGGCATCCACCACGCGCAGCCCCTCGATGCCGCGCACGCGCAGGCGGCTGTCGACCACCGCGGCCGGATCGTCGGCGCGTCCCATGCGGCAGGTGCCGACCGGATGGAAGATGGTGGTGCCCACCGCGCCGGCCGCCTCCACCAGCTCGGCCTCGCTCTGGTAGCGCGTGCCCGGCAGCACCTCCTCGGGGCGATAGCGCGCCAGCGCCGGCGCCGCCGCGATGCGGCGCGTCAGGCGCAGCGCGTTCACGGCCACGCGCCGATCCGCTTCGGTCGACAGGTAGTTCGGCGCGATGCGCGGCGCCGCGAACGGATCGGGCGAGTCGACATGGATGCTGCCGCGCGAGCTCGGACGCAGGTTGCAGACCGAGGCGGTGAAGGCATCGTGGCGATGCAGCGGCTCGCCGAAGCGATCGAGCGAGAGCGGCTGCACGTGATACTCGAGATCGGGCCGCGTGATCGCGGCATCGGCGGGATCGGAGCGGGTGAACACGCCGAGCTGCGAGGGCGCCATCGCCATCGGCCCGCTCTGCCGCAGCAGGTATTCGGCGCCGATCGCCAGCTTGCCCCACCAATGCGCCGACAAGGTGTTGAGCGTGCGCACGCCGGCCACGCGATAGGCCATGCGCAATTGCAGGTGGTCCTGCAGGTTCTCGCCCACGCCCGGCAGGTCGCGCCGCACCGCGATGCCGAGCGCGCCCAGCCGCCGGCCGTCGCCGATGCCCGAGCGTTCGAGCAGGGCCGGCGAATTGACGGCGCCCGAGGCCAGGATCACCTCGCCGCGCGCGCGGGCCACGAAGTCCTGGCCGCCGCCGCGATACTCGACGCCGCTGCAGCGCGCGCCCTCGAACACCAGCCGCTCGGCCTGCGCGCCGGTGATGATGCTCAGGTTCGGGCGCGACATGGCCGGGCGCAGGAAGGCCTTCGAGGCGTTCCAGCGCACGCCGCGCTTCTGGTTCACGTCGAAATAGCCGACCCCGTCGTTGTCGCCGCGATTGAAATCCTCGGTGGCGGGAATGCCGGTCTGCTGCGCGGCCTGCGAGAAGGCCTCGAGAATTTCCCAATGCAGCCTCTGCTTCTCGACCCGCCACGGGCCGCCCGCGCCATGCGCCTCGTCGGCGCCGCCATGGTGATCCTCGCTGCGCCTGAACACCGGCAGCACCGCGTCCCAGGCCCAGCCCGAGTCGCCGGTCAGTTGCGCCCAGCCGTCGTAATCCTCGCGCTGGCCGCGCATGTAGATCATGCCGTTGATCGACGAGCAGCCGCCCAGCACGCGCCCGCGCGGATAGGACAGCGCGCGGCCGTTCAGCGCCGCCTCGGGCTCGGTCTTGTAGAGCCAGTCGGTGCGCGGGTTGCCGATGCAGTAGAGATAACCGACGGGGATGTGGATCCAGTGGTAGTCGTCCTTGCCGCCGGCCTCGAGCAGCAGGACCGAGACATCCGGATCCTCGCTGAGGCGATTGGCGAGCACGCAGCCGGCCGTGCCAGCGCCGACGATCACATAGTCGAATTCACCCTCGAGCGTGCGCTGGGAAGTCACGATGCGTCTCCTTGGTTTGTTCTGGCAGCGGCTGGCCTCGGGCGCGCCGCGATGGATCGAAGCGTACTCGCGCGGCGCCCCCGGCATCCAATGAGTTATGCTGAACAGCTTCATAAGCCGCGCTAATATCGCTCGATGGACCTGATCCTGCTCCGCGCGTTCGCGACGGTGGCCCGCGAAGGCAACCTGACGCGCGCCGCCGCCCGCCTGTGCCTGACGCAGCCGGCCGTCAGCCTGCAGATCAAGCATCTGCAGCAGACGCTCGGCGTGGTGCTGTTCTCGCGCACCTCGCGCGGACTGGTGCTGACGCGCGACGGCCAGGCCCTGCTGCCGCATGCCGAGCGCGCCTTGGCCGCCGCCGCCGAGGTGCAGCGCGCGGCCAGCGCCTTGCGCCAGGAAGTGCGCGGGCGCCTGCGCATCGGCACCGTGCTCGATCCCGAATTCCTGCGGCTCGGCGGCTTCCTGCGCCAACTGGTCGAAACCCATCCGCAGATCGAGACCGAGCTGCGTCACGGCATGTCGGGCTGGGTCCGCGACGCGGTCCAGGCGCGCGAGCTCGACGTCGGCTATTCGATCGGCCGACCCGACGACGATGCCGGCGACGCCGCCCTGTTCCACACCCTCACGCTGACGCGCTACCACTACCGCGTGCTGGCGCCGGCCGGCTGGAAGGAACGCGTGCAGCGCGCCCGCGACTGGCGCGCGCTGGCCGCCCTGCCGTGGATCTGGACGCCGCCCTCCTCGGCCCATCATCGGCTGCTCTCGCGCCTGTTCGGCGAGGCCGGCGTGCAGCCGGTGAAGGTGGCCGAAGTCGACCAGGAGCCTTCGATGCTGGATCTGGTGAAGTCCGGCGTCGGCCTCACCCTGGTGCGCGACTCGATCGCCCTGCGCGAGGCGCATGCGCATGCGCTGGTGATCGTCGAGGCGGTGACGGTGCCCGCCGAGCTGACCTTCCTCACGCTGGCCGAGCGCCGCGAGGAGCCCGCCATCGCGGCGGCCTTGCGGCTGGTCGAGCAGCAATGGGCGAGCTGAGGGGCGGCCCTCTTCACCTCGCATCGCCTATCCACGTTGGCCGCACTTATCCACGGTTTTGCGTTCGCGCCAGGGTGAGCCGGGCGTTTCGTTACCGCTCACCTTGCCGCCGAAATCGATAGTGAGCGGCACGCGCCTCATTACGTCACGCCACGGTCGCGGACTTTTTGCTAGATTGATCCCCCACCCAAGGCGATTCGATCGCCCAGACCGAGGAGAACTGCATGGCACGCAACATCGAGATCAAGGCTCGCGCCCGCGACTTTGACAGCCTGCGCGAAAAGGCAGCATCGCTCGCGACCGACGAACCGCTGTTCTACCGTCAGCAGGACTTCTTCTACGACGTGCCGCGCGGCCGGCTCAAGCTGCGCCGCTTCGACGACAACACGCCGGCCGAGCTGATCTTCTACCAGCGCGACGATCGCGACGGCCCAAAGGCCTCGTACTACACGCGCAGCCCCGTCACCAATCCCGAGGCGATGCACTCGCTGCTGGCCACCGCGCTGACCACACGCGGCATCGTCACCAAGGAACGCCACGTCTACCTGGCGGGCCGCACGCGCATCCACCTGGACCGCGTCGACGGCCTGGGCGACTTCGTCGAGCTGGAAGTGGTGCTGGCCGAGGACGACGACGAGAGCGGCGGCGAGACCGAGGCGCATGAAGTGTTCGCCAAGCTCGGCGTGTCGAGCGACGACCTGGTGGCGGTCGCCTATGTCGACCTGCTCGCCGCGCAGGAACCGAGCGCCGCCTGAACGGCGCCGCGCGCGGGACCTGGCCGTCCCGCGCGGAACGAAACGAAACGAAGCGGCGCGCCGCGCAACGAAGCGGCGACGCCGCCTCAGGCCGGCGCCGCGCCCGGCTCCAGGTGCGACAGCGGCAGCGGCCCGTTGCGCTTGAAGGTGGTCAGCACGATGTTCGAGCGCACGCTGTCCACGCCGGGCACCCGCATCAGCTTCTTCATCACGAAGGTGGACAGCGCGTTGAGGTCCGGCGCCACGATGCGCAGCAGGTAATCGGCATCGCCCACCACCGCATGGCATTCGAGCACCTCGGCCAGCACGTCGATCTGCTGCTGGAACTGCTCGATGATCGAATCGCCATGGTGCTTGAGCTTCAGGCTCGTGAAGGCGGTCACGCCCAGCCCGAGCCGCTCGGGCCGCAGCACCACGCGATAGCCGTCGATCACGCCGGCCGATTCGAGCCGCTGCAGGCGCCGGCCGATCTGCGAGGGCGAGAGCGGCACCTGCTCGCCGAGCTGCTGATGCGTGGCGCGTCCGAAGCGCTGCAGCACGTCGAGCAGGGCCAAATCGAAGTGATCGAGTTCCAGCATGAAGATTCTCCGCGTCGAATATCTTGTTGATGCGCGATTATCGCATCATTGATCGATTTCACGTCGAGATTGCGCCCTTCCCGCGCGCCGGCCGCTCTACACTGGCATCTCGTTCCACCCCTCGCCAGCGAGCCAGTCATGTCCACCGTCGTCACCGCGAAGCTGCAGGAGCAGTTCGACGCGGGCCTCGAAACCCGCGCCGATTTCACCATCGACCAGCCGCTCGAGCGTTACGGCCGGGTCGATCACGCGGTGTGGGCGCAGCTCTATGCGCGGCAGACGGCGCTGCTGGAAGGGCGCGCCGCCGACGCCTTCGTGGCCGGCATGAAGCGGCTCACGCTGCCGGCCGATCGCGTGCCCTCGTTCGAGGAGGTGAACCGGCAGCTCGAGCCCGCCACCGGCTGGAAGATCGTCGCGGTGCCGGGCCTAGTGCCCGGCGATGTGTTCTTCGCCCATCTGGCCGAACGGCGCTTCCCGGTGACCTGGTGGATGCGCCGCCCGGACCAGCTCGACTACCTGCAGGAACCCGACTGCTTCCACGACCTGTTCGGCCACGTGCCGCTGCTGATCGACCCGGTGTTCGCCGACTACATGCACGCCTACGGCCGGGCCGCGCTGGCGGTTGCCGACGATCCCTTAGCGCTCTCGCTGCTGGGCCGGCTCTACTGGTACACGGTCGAGTTCGGGCTGATCCGCAGCCGGCACGATCGCGACACGCTGCAGATCTACGGCGCGGGCATCGTGTCGAGCCGCGGCGAGTCGGTCTACAGCCTGGAGAGCGAGGCGCCCAACCGGATCGGCTTCGAGCTCGACCGCGTGATGCGGACCGCCTATCGCATCGACACCTTCCAGAAGACCTATTTCGTGATCGACGACTTCGAGCAATTGTTCGCCCTGCTGAAGGTCGACGCGAGGGCGCTGGCCAGGCGCCTGGCCGGCATGGGCGAGTACCCGGCCGGCGCCGTGCTCGACGGCGATCGGGTGATCCATCGCGGCACCGGCGAGGGCTGGGCGCAGGACCAGGACGCCACGCACTGAGCAGCGATCGTGCCCCGATCAAGCGGCAGGGCGCGCAAGTATGAAAGAATGTCCGGATCGGCGCGCCTCCACGAGACCGGCGCGCCTCATTCGGAGACGAGGCAATCAAGATGATCCACAAGCTCACATCGGAAGAACGCAAGACGCAGCTCGAGACGCTGCCGCACTGGTCGGCCGTGCCCGGCCGCGATGCGATCGAGCGCAGCCTGCGTTTCGCCGACTTCAACGCCGCGTTCGGCTTCATGACGCGCGTCGCCATCAAGGCGCAGGAAATGAACCACCATCCCGAGTGGTTCAATGTCTACAACCGTGTCGACATCACCCTCTCGACGCATGACGCGAACGGCCTGACCGAACGCGACATCGCGCTGGCGCGCTTCATCGACGAAGCGGGCCGCGAGGCCCAGCTCGGCTGATCCCCCCGGGCGCCGCGCATCACCTTCCCGCGCGGTGCCCTTCCCCACCTGCTTCCCGAACCGCCGCTGCGATCGCAGCACGTCTCTCGCCCTTCCCTATTTCGAACCATTACCGAAGCGCGGATGGGGTCGATACGGCGAAACCGACAAACCGCCGACGAAGCGCCAACGCCCGACCGACGAGCGCCTGACGAAACCGCCATCCCCGCAGGCCGCACGAATCACGGCTGTCAGCGCGCGCCACGCCGCTGCCGCCGATTCTTCATGGCTTCGCCACAAAAGCACCGCGCAAAACAAAACGCGCGTCAACGGTTCACCGTCAACGCGCGTTCCTTTGAGAACGGAAAGCTGTGAAAAGGTGCGAGCCTTCAGCTTTCCAAGCCGTTCATAAGGCGCACGTAAGACTCCCAGGCGCGACGCGCAATGGGGTCCAAACCTTCCAGTTTCAGTGCGCTTTGCCGCTGTACAATCAGCAACGCATACGGCTTGGAAAGCGCGCTCGCTTCTTCGCACAGTCTGAGTTCGTCGCCGCTGGACGGCGAACGGGCGCGCCAGAAATTGATCGCGGCTTCGAGTTCGTGGATCGAGATGTCGGACATATAGTTGGAATTTCGTTCGCTAGCCGCCTTGCCTGTCGTCGGCCACGCGACATGCTGTTGGAAACGGCGTCGTGCTGTCCCAGCCAACCCATTGTACTTGAGCGAATCTCATGCGACTCCTCCTCATCGAAGACGACCGCCCCATCGCACGCGGCATCCAGAGCAGCCTCGAACAAGCCGGCTTCACCGTCGACATGGTTCATGACGGCATTTTCGCCGAGCAGGCGCTCGCGCAGAATCGCCATGAGCTGGTGATCCTCGACCTGGGCCTGCCGGGCATCGACGGCATGACCCTGCTGTCGCGCTTCCGCCAGACCAACCGCCACACGCCGGTGATCATACTGACCGCGCGCGACGAGCTGAACGACCGCGTCCAGGGCCTCAATTCCGGCGCCGACGACTACATGCTCAAGCCCTTCGAACCGGCCGAGCTGGAAGCGCGGATCCGCGCGGTGATGCGCCGCAGCGGCCCGCACAGCGACATGCCGCGTCCGGAAGTCTCGCTCGGCGGCGTGCGCCTGTCGGGCGTCGATCGCCGCATCTTCAACGACGACAAGCCGCTCGAACTGTCGCCGCGCGAATTCGCGGTGCTCGAGATGCTGCTGCTGCGCCACGGCCGCGTGGTCAGCAAGGCCCAGCTGCAGGATCACCTGACCCACTTCGGCGGCGATCTCGGCGATACCGCGATCGAAGTCTATGTGCACCGCGTGCGCAAGAAGCTCGAGCAATGCCGTGTCGAGATCGTCACGGTGCGCGGCTTCGGCTACCTGCTGCAGGAAATCCGCCAGCCGGCCAGCGTCTGAGGCCGCGCGCGCCGCGTGCCCGCCGGCCCCTCGCGGGCCGGTAATGACGCGGCGCCGCCGCCCCGACGCCAACGCGGCCGGCCTCGCGCCGTGCCGCGTTTTCGTATCCCCGCCGCGCCCGGTTCATGCCGGGCGCTGCTTTTTGGATGGTTGACGCGATGTCCACTGAACCGGCCGCTTCCAGCCTGCGCCGCTCGCTGCTGCGCCGCCTCGCCGCCCCGCTGTCGATGCTCGCGCTGATGAGCGGCCTGATCGCCTACTGGCTGGCCTGGCAGTACACGCAGCACGTGATCGACCGTTCGCTGGCCGATCTCGCCACCGCGATCTCCAAGCAGATCCAGATCGCCGGGCCCGACGCGCCGTTCACGGTGCCGCCGCTGGCGCAGGCGATGTTCTCCGATCCCGCCGAGCAACTGATCTACCGCATCAGCGACGGCGAACACGAGCTGGCCGGCGACCCGCGGCTGCCGCTGCAGGGCACCAGCGTGCGCCGCATGCATTACGCCTATGTGTTCGAGTCCGACTACGAGGGCCAGGCCGTGCGCGTCGCGCAGGTGCGCGTGGAGCAGGCCGACAGCGGCAATCCGATGATCGTCGAGGTGGCCCAGCCGGTGCGGCACCGCTACCAGATCGCCGCCGAATTCCTGGTGGCGATCATGATGCCGCTGCTGCTGTTGCTGCTGGCCGGCTGGGGCATCGTCTGGCGCGTGGTGAACCAGCAGCTCGGGCCGCTCACGCACCTGGCCGATTCGCTGAACCGACAGACCCACACTTCGCTGGAGCCGGTCGACGAGACCGAGGTGCCGCTCGAGATCCGGCCGCTCACCAGCGCCATGAACGCGCTGCTCGGGCGCCTGAAGACTGCGCTCGACGCGCAGCGCAAGTTCATCGCCGATGCCGCGCACCAGCTGCGCACGCCGCTGACCGCGGTGAAGCTGCATGCCGAGCAGGCCGCCGTGGCGCGCGACCCCCAGCAGACCCTCACCGCCGTGCACGAGCTGCGCGCCGCCGCCGATCGCGCGGTGCGGCTCTCGAACCAGTTGCTGTCGCTGGCGCGCGCCGAGCCGGGCGAGCAGGCGGCCCGCTTCGTGGAGGTCGACCTGGCGGCGCTGGCCTTCGAGACCGGCGCGGAATGGGTGCCGCGCGCGCTGGCCTGCCATGTCGACCTGGGCTTCCAGACCGACGACGAACACGCCGCCGGCAGCGGCCGCGCCGCCTCGGTCGGCGACGACAGCGAGGAGCTGCCGCCCGACGAGTTCGACCTGGCCAGCGTGCCGCCGCTGGTGGTGCGCGGCAACCCGGTGCTGCTGCGCGAGGTGATCGCGAACCTGCTCGACAACGCGCTGAAATACGTGCCGCTGGCGCGTCCCGAAGGCGCGCGCATCACGCTGAACGTCTCGCAGGTGACGCTCGGCAACGGCCGCGCCGCCGCCGAGATCGTGGTCGAGGACAATGGTTCGGGGGTGCCGGCCGGGCAGCAGGCCGACCTGTTCAAGCGCTTCTTCCGCGGCGACGCGCAGAGCGGCAATGGGGTGGAGACCGGCGCGGGGCTGGGTTTGGCAATCGTGCACGACATCATCGCGATGCACGACGGCGCGGTGTCCTATGCCGATGCGCCCGAGGGCGGTTCGCGCTTCATCGTGCGGATCCCGCTGGCTGCGAAGCCGGCCGAGGCGGCGCCGAAGGCCGCCGAATCGGCGACGCAACACGCCTGAGCGTGTCGGCGCCCGGGCCGAGCCTGCATGACGGTGCCACCCGGGCGCCGTCATGCGCCGGCCTCACTTCTTCTTTTTGGTGCCTTTTTCGGCGCCCTTTTCCTTGCGCGAAGCCTTGTCGGCCTTGCCCGCCTTCTCGCCCTTCTCCGACTTGGCGTCCTTCTTCGCCTTCTTCTTTTTCTTCTTGTCCTCGTCGTTGACGGCCAGCAGCGTGCCGCGGCAGCTCGCGGTGCCGCAATGGCAGGCGTATTCGCGCTTGAGCTCCTTGGTCAGCTTGGCGTCGATCACCAGGCCGTAGTCGTAGAACAGCTCCTCGCCGGCCGCGATGTCGCGCAGCGCCTGGATATGCACGCGCCCGGCGGTTTCCTCGGCCTCGCAGTTCGGCTCGCAGGAATGGTTGATCCAGCGCGCGCTGTTGCCGTCGACCTTGCCGTCGATCACGCCGCCCTCTTCGAGCGCGAAATAGAAGGTGTGGTTGGGCTCGTTCGGATCGTGCGGATGACGACGCAGCGCCTCCTTCCAGGAGATCCGCTCGCCCTTGTACTCGACCACGCGCTCGCCCGCGCTGATCGGCGCGACCGCGAATACGCCCTTGCCGTGAACGCCGGAACGGCGCACCACGATCCTGCGTGAACTCATCGATGAATCCTTGTGAAGACGATGGAATGGCGCGATACCGGCCGCCGGCGTGGCGCCGTCCGCCCGCTGCGCGCGAACGCGCTCGCGCGCGGCGGCATGCCTCGGCGACGAGGCCGCCGTGAACGAGCCAACCGAATGCTACACGCTCGGCCTTGCTTCGTTCAACCAATCGGGCGAAGCGACGTGGGTTGGCAACGACGCGGGCGCGTCGTGCCGATCATGATGCAGCATCAAAAACATGGCGGTGCCGGCGCGCGGAATCGCTTCCCTCGCACGCCGGCACCGCCCGGGCCGCCGCGGCCGCGCTCAGCGCTGGCCGAACGAGATGTCGCCGAACAGGTTCTTCTGGTCGCGCGGCTGCGAGCGCCAGTATTGCGGCGGCGCCGTCACCGTCGCGCCGAGCTCGGCGGCCGCATGCCACGGCCAGCGCGGATCGTAGAGCATCGCGCGAGCCAGCGCGACCGCGTCGGCATCGCCCTCGGCGACGATCTTCTCGGCCTGCGCCGGCTCGGTGATCAGGCCGACCGCGAAGGTGGTCAGCTCCACCGCGTGCCGCACCGCGCGCGCGAACGGCACCTGGTAGCCGGCCGAGAGCGGGATCTTCTGCAGCGGCGAGACGCCGCCCGAGGACACGTCGATCCAGTCGCAGCCGCGCGCCTTGAGCGCCTTCGCGAAGGCGATCGTCTCGTCCAGCGTCCAGCCGCCCTCGACCCAGTCGGTGGCGGAGACGCGCACGCCCACCGGCCGGTCCGCGGGGAACGCGGCGCGCACGATCTCGAAGATCTCGAGCGGGAAGCGCATGCGGTTCTCGAGCGAGCCGCCGTATTCGTCGTCGCGCTGGTTGGCGAGCGGCGAGAGGAACTGGTGCAGCAGGTAGCCGTGCGCGGCATGCACTTCCAGCGCATCGATGCCGAGCCGCGCGGCGCGCCTGGCGGTGGCCTCGAAGGCGCGACGCAGGCGGTTCAGGCCGGCCGTGTCGAGCGCCAGCGGCGCCGTCTCGCCTTCCTTGTGCGGCACCGCCGAGGGCGCGTGCGGCAGCCAGCCGCCGTCGGCCACCTCGATCAGCGAGCCGCCTTCCCAGGGCGCGCGGCTCGAGGCCTTGCGTCCCGCGTGACCGATCTGCATCGCCACGCGGATCGGCGAATGCTTGCGGATCGCCGCCAGCAGCGGCACGTAGGCGGCTTCGGTGGCGTCGTCCCACAAGCCGAGATCGCCCGGCGTGATGCGGCCGTCGGGCTCAACGGCAACCACCTCGGTGCAGAGCAGCGCGGCGCCCGACAAGGCAAGCTGGCCGAGATGGATGGTGTGCCAGGCGGTCGGCTCGCCGCGTTCGGCCGAGTACTGGCACATCGGCGACACGACGATACGGTTCGGCAGCGTGATGTCACGCAGCTGGAGGGGGGAAAACAGGGCGCTCATCGGGTGTGACTCGCTACAGGGGGGACGGGAGCGCACGAGGTTAGCACGCGTGCCGCGCGGCTGCTGGCGCGGGCCCGGGCCGCGTTCGGCGGCACCGCCGGGGTGCACGAAAGCGCCGGATGAAGATGTGGATACCAGTATCGGGACCGCCAAGCAAAACGGCACGCCATGCGTGCCGTTTCGAGATCCGTTGCCGGTTCCGGTTGCCCGTGCCGCTCAGAGCCCCACCGAGGCGAGCCATTCGCCGAACATGCGCGCCGCGGCCGGTTCCAGCGCCGGCCCGTGCTGGGCGGTGGCCGCGCGCAATTGCCGGGCATCCACGCCGGGCGCCGAGCCGATCTCGTTGGCATGGCCGATCAGCCAGGCCTCGAAGCTCTCGGTGGCGACTTCCGGGTGGCATTGCAGGCCCAGCACGTGCTGGCCCCACGAGAACGCCTGGTGCGCGCAATCGGGCGTGGAGGCGAGATGGATCGCGCCGGGCGGCAGGTCGAAGGTATCGCCATGCCAGTGCAGCATCGAGGTCTCGCTCCCGGCCAGGTGCCGCAGCGGCGACGCGAGGCCCGCGTCGGTCAGCGTCAGCGGCGTCCAGCCGATTTCCTTGACCTTGCCCGGATAGACGCGCGCACCGAGCGCGCGAGCGATTAGCTGGGCGCCCAGGCAGATCCCGAGCGTCGGCAGGCCCGCTTCGATGCGCTTGCGGATCAGCTCGACCAGCGGCGCCGTGGTCGGATAGAGATCATCGTCATAGGCGCTGATCGGGCCGCCCAGCACCACCAGCAGGGATGGGCCGCAGGCATCGAGCACCTCGACGCGCGAGGTGCCGACATCGACATACCGCACCCGCCTGCCCCGCTGGCCGAGCACGCGCTCGAAGCTGCCGAGGTCCTCGAAGTGCACGTGGCGGATTGCTACGACTTCTGCATTCATTCAACCGAACTCCGTCTGGCACGCCACGCGCGGCGCGTCATCACAACTGCGCGAACACCTTCCAGGTCTTCTTCTGCGTCAGCGCATCGGCTTCCTCGTGCACCGAGCAGTCGAGGCGCAGATCGCTGTCGGCCATCGTCAGGTCGAGCAGCGAGCAGCGATACGACGGCTTCTTGGCGGCCTTGCCGGGCTGGAAGTGCTTGCAGGTGACGCACATGCGGTGCTGGGGCGCCTGGCCCGCCACCTGCAGTTCGCGCAGCACCTTCAGCAGCGAGCGGTACAGGGCGCCCTGCTCGTCGTTGGCCAGCACGCCGACCGCCTTCGACAGGAACTCCGGCCATTGCAGCGCCTTCTTGGCCGCGGTGCGGCCGCGCGCGCTCAGGCGCACCGCCAGCGCGCGACCGTCGTCGAGCGCGCGGCGCTTTTCGACGAGACCCTTGCCTTCGAGCGTGCTGACCGCGTCGCTGGTGGTCGCCGCGGTGAGCTGGGTTTCACGGGCGATCTCACCGAGCCGCATCGGGCCCTTGCGCTGCAGCAGCAGCACCAGGATTTCGCCCTGCGTCGGCGTGAGGCCAGCGCCTTCCGCCCAATCCCATGCCTCGCTCCGCATGGCCGTACTCAATCGCAACAGGCTGTGGGTCACACGACCCGCTGCCTCGTTCCCGTAAACGCCTTCGCTCATAGTCTTTTCGCTGTTGCCGGCCTCGGTTCCATCCGACGGCCTTTGTGGGGAGATCCGTGTCCGGTCCTGCGATCGAGCTGCAGTGCCCGGAACGGCGCAACCGATGCCCGTTCACCGTGGCTGGATTCGCCACGAACCGGCGCGCGAACGCGGCACTATCCGGTGCCGTCGCTCGCAAAGCCGACATTCTAAGCGAGAGCGGAAAATCGCACAGCTAAGTTATCCAAATAAGTCTGTGGATAAAGCGAGGATAAGTGAATCAGCGCGCTGTGATTTCGTGAATCAATCTCATATGAAATCGCCGCGACGCTTTCATTCGACAAACAACGCGCCGCCGCGGGCCTTGCGCGGGGCGCCCGGCGGCGCTCGCAGAGCCTTGACTTTGCTGGGAAAGTCCCGGTTATCCACAAGCGCGCCAGGCGAATTGTTTGCGACTACTACCTTTGTTCGGGCAGGACGGACAGTCGGTATCGCTTTGCGCCAGTACAGCCGATCGCGGAAATAGTCTTTTTCATTCGCGCCAGCGCAAGCACTGTTGTCGCACCGTCTCGTTGAGCGATTTTTCCTGCTTGAAAACGGTGCGCAGCCAGGAAGCGTCGTTCACGCGCGCCTTGGCCAGCGCGCCCACCTCGTCGAGCGCGGCGCGCGAGCCGAGCGCGGCCGCGTGCGGGGCGAGCTTGTCGAGCGTGTCGAGGATGTCCTCGGCGATGGTGCGCCGCTCGCCCGTCTGCGGGTTCACGCAGGTGCCGTCCAGGCCGAAGCGGCAGGCCTCGAAGCGATTGAAGGTATAGACCAGGTAATCGTCCTCGGACAGCGTGAGCGGCTTGTCGAGCAGCAGGTAGCGCGCCAGCGTCTGGATGTAGCAGGCGATCGCCGCCGCGCGGTCGACCGACAGCGGCGTATCCATCACGCGCACCTCGATCGTGCCGAAGCCGGGCTTGGGACGGATGTCCCAGTAGAAGTCCTTCATGCTGTTGACCACGCCGGTGTTGACCATCTTCGAGAAGTACTCCTCGAAGCCGTCCCAGGTCAGCGTATAGGGCGCGCGGCCCGACATCGGGAAGGCGAACACCGAATTGAGGCGGGCCGAATGAAAGCCGGTGTCCACATTCTGGACATAGGGCGAGGACGCCGACAGCGCGATGAAGTGCGGGATGTAGCGCGACATCGAATGCAGCAGGAACAGCGCGCTGTCCGCGTCGGGGCAGCCGATATGCACGTGCTGGCCGAACACCGTGAACTGCTTGGCCAGGTAGCCGTACAGCTCGGACAGGTACTGGAAGCGCGGCGCGTCGTAGATCTGCCGCTCGCTCCATTGCTGGAAGGTGTGGGTGCCGCCGCCGCACAGCCCGACGTTGAGATGGTCGGCCGCCTTGACCAGCACGTCGCGGATCGCATGCAGCTCGCTCAGGGCCTGCTCGTGCGAATGGCAGATGCCGGTCGACAGCTCGATCATGCTCTCGGTGATTTCGGGCGTGATGTTGCCCGGGTGCGGCTCGTTCTCGACCAGGCGCATCAGGTCGGAAGCCGCTTTGGTCAGATCGTAGTTATGGGTGTTGACGATCTGGATTTCGAGTTCGACGCCGAAGGTGAACGGCTCGGAATTGTTGAAGGTTTCGAGTGCCATGGCGAATTCCGGATAACGGGTTGGGCACGGCCGCCGCCGTCTCGACGCAGGGCGGCGGCCGCGCCGGTCAGCTTTCGTCGCGTCGTTCGCCGACGGCCGACAGGCTGCGGTAGACGAACAGCGGACCGACCAGCTGCAGCAGGACGATCGAGCACATCACGACCGCGCGCAGGTGCGGGTCGAAATTCGGATAGGCCTGGTAGGTGTCGTCGACCAGCAGGTAGGCAAGCGCCGACATCGGCGCCAGCGACAAGCCGAGCGCGACGCCCTGCTTGACGTTGATGCCGCTCTTCTTCGCGAAGGCGACCACCCCCACCAGCTTGGCGACCAGCCGCGTGAGGATCAGCACCACCGCCACCAGCCCGCCGGCGGCGAGGTCGTGCCAGGTGAACGAGGTCAGCGTCAGCACGAACAGGATCACGGTCAGCAGCCAGCCGGCGGTGCCGAAGTGCTCGGGCCAGAGCTGCGGGCGCACCTCGAGGTTCTTCACGATGATGCCGGCCAGCAGCAGGGTCAGCACGGTCGAGAGCTTGAGCGCCTGGGCAATCGCGATGGCCAGCACCACCAGGCCGAACAGGGCGACGAAGGAATGCTCGTCGCGCATCGCCGGCGCGATGTGGCGGAACAGGTAGCGGCAGGCGCGCGCCAGCAGGTAGGCCAGGATCAGCGAACCGGCGATCAGGTAGATCGGCTGGAGGATGGTGGCGAACACGTTGCCGTATTCCTCCTGGTGCAGCCAGCTGGTCAGCAGCTTGGTGAGCACCACCGAATAGACGCTGTTGAGCGCCGTCAGCGTGAGCAGCCGCTGCGAGACCTGCCCTTCCGCGCGCAGTTCGGTCTTGAGCTGGATCGCCATCGCGGGCGAGGTGGCCACCGCGATGGCGGCCAGCACGATCGACACCATCGCCGGTACGCCGAGCACCAGCAGCACGGTCAGCACCAGGGCGAAGGTCAGCGTCGCCTCGGCCACGCTGGTGGCGATCAGCCAGGGGTTGCGGCGGATCCAGCGCAGGTCGAGCCGGTTGCCGAGCTCGAACAGCAGCAGGCCGAGCGCGACGTTGATCAATAGCCGCGCGGTATCGCTGTCGCTCGCGTCGATCGCGCCGAAGCCGGCCGAGCCGGCGATCAGGCCGATCACCGCGTAACCGGTCACGCGCGGCAGGCGCCAGGCCCGGTAGCAGAGCTCGCCGCACAGGCCGGCGGCAAACAGCGCAATCCCGGCCCAGAACACGGCGTCGGGAACAAGCGGCCAATTCGGTAGAAACGAGAACGCCGACTTCATCGTGGTGACTTCTCCTATTCGAAGGCAACCGGCAGCGACGCGGGGTCGAGCATGTCGAACGAGTGGGCGCGCTGGCGGCTGATCGCCCCGTGATCGGTGTGTTCGCTGGTCTGGGCGTCAGGACACGGGGCTGCCCGATTCGCGGCGGGTGGACTTGCCGCTCGGGCGATGGCCGATCTGATCGTCGGCCTGGGGTGTGAAGGAAACAGCGCGATCTCTCATCCTCAGATTCCGATTCGCAATAACTGTTCCGTGGGTGCCGCGCCGGTGGCATGCCGGTGCGGCGCGAAGGTGTCCGATTGTGCCACATCTATTTCGATCCGGATCGGATTTGTCCGGTGCCTGGCCGCCCGGCTGATGGCTCGGGGTTATATCCAAAGGTTTACCTGTATGTATACGTAGTAGAAGTTAACAAAGGCATGCCTTTTCTGTGGATAACTCCGGTAAACCTCACAGATTCATGGGCTTGGGAAAATCATAAGCACTCGCACAGGCTGTGCGTGCGCACAGGGATTCACAGAGCAACTTTTGCTGTGCTGTGCGGCGAAGCCAAGTTACCCCGTTTACGTCCACTGTGCTTGCACAGACAACTCGCAGGCAATTCGCGCGCTTATCCACAGATTCGGGTGGATAACCTGCCCTCGCCGCTGTGTTGCCGTGCAAAAAATACTGTGGCTCGCGGCGAGCGGGCGCGGGCCTGCCTCGGCCGGCGCCGCTCGGAAAAGCATTGGATGCAATGGAAATGACGGGCGGACGAACGCCGCCCGGTTGGCTCAGCCGGCGCGGCCCTGGCGTAGCGCGCGCAGCAGGAAGCGCGCGGGATCGATCGCCTCGGCCAGCTCGCGCTCGATCGGCCAGGGTTCGCCCTCCAGTTGCGAGGCGATCAGCTCGGCGGCCAGCCAGGCCCAGACGAAGCCGCGCGAACCAAAGCCGAAGGCGCCGTAGAGACCGGCCGCGCGCGGCAGGTCGCGTGGCTGGGCGCCCGACAAGGCACGAGCATGGGCGGCCGCGGCGGCTTCGTCGCCCAGCGCGCCCGCCAGCGGCAGGCGATCGCTGGCCACGCAGCGGAACGCGACTCGGCCGGCCAGCGAGGCAGGATCGGCGAGCATGCCGGAATCGACCTGGGCGCGGGGCAGCAGCGCGGCGAGCCGGACGAGGTTCTCTCGATGGCCGGCTTCGCGCGGGATCGGATCGAGGTCGTCGGGCTCGTAGGTCGCGCCGGTCAGCGCGCTGCCGTCGGCGAACGGGATCAGGTAGCCGTCGCCGATCACGGGCAGCGCGACCTTGGGTGCGCTGCCTGCCGGCAGCATGCTCAGTTGGCCGCGCACCTGCTGTACCGGCGCATGTCGCAAGCCGGCCAGGCGCGGCGCGTCGGCAGCGTTCGCGACGATCGCCACCGCGGCCGAGGCCAGTGTCGCGCCGTTCGCGTCGAGCGCGAGCCAGCCGCCGCCCTCGCGCGGCACCAGGCGCGCGACTTCCACGTTCGCCAGCCGCGTGAGCCGTTCGCCCGCCGTCGCGCAGGCGGCCGCGGCCAGTTTCGCCGGATCGAGCGAGCCGCCTTGCGGGAAGAACCATCCACCTTGCGCGGTTTCGCTACCCAGTTGCTCGCCGGCCTGCTCGCGCGAGCGCAGCGAGGCCAGTTCATCGGGCATGCCCAGCGCATTGGCGGCGGCCTGCATGCGCGCGAATTCCGGCTCGTCGCAGGCGAGTTGCAGCAGGCCTTCGCGACTACGCGAGAACGCATGTCCGGCTGCTTCGAACGCGCGCCATCGCGACAGCGCGTATTGATAACCGGCACGCGAGAGCCGCGCGCCGAAGTTGTCGTCGATCGCGACCAGCGGATGGAACACGCCGGCGCGATTGCCCGAGGCTTCGCCTGCGAGTTCGGTATGTCGATCGATCAGCGTGACTTGCCAGCCGCGCGCGGCGAGACGCTCGACCAGCGCGCAACCTGCCAGGCCCGCGCCGATCACGATCGCGTCGCGCGTATCGGCGTCGAAGGCGCGCGGCGGTTCGTGTCGACGCAGCTTCCAGCGCGGCGCGAATTCGCCGACCAGCATCGCGCGCTTGCCCGCGAATCCCGCCACCTTGCGATACGAAAAGCCCGCGTTTTCCAGGGCTCGTTTCACATCGCCGGCGCTCGTGTAGGTGGCGAAGCTGGCGTGTTCGTCGGCCAGTTTCGCGAGCGCGCGGAACACCTCGACGGACCAGAGTTCGGCGTTGCGCGAGGGCGCGAAACCATCGAGATAAAACGCATCGGCACGCAGCACCAGCGAGGACAGCATCTCGCGCGCATCGCCGAAGGCGAGCGTCAGTACCACGCGTCCTGCATCGAGTTCGACGCGATGCAGCCCCGGCGTGAGCATCGGCCAGGCATCGGCGAGTTCGTCGACGAGGCTCGCCTCGATGGTTGTGCCCGCAACGATATGGCGAGCGGCCTTGCGCAGGTCCTCGCGCGCGAACGGATGTTTCTCGACCGAGACGAAATGCAGCCGCTCGCTGCGCGAAGGATCGGCGCGCCAGGCGGCCCAGGTCGCGAGGAAGTTGCAGCCGGTGCCGAAGCCGGTCTCGACGATGGTGAAGTGGCGACGCCCGCGCCAGCGTTCGGGCAGGCGGTTGCCGCGCAGGAACACGTGCTCGGCCTGGGCGAGCGCGCCGGCCGCGCTATGGTAGATATCGCCGTAGGCGGGGGAAACGAGCGTGCCGTCTTCGCGGAAGACGAGCGTGGCGGGAGCGAGTCGGTCGGTCATGCGAAACAATCGAAAGGGCCGGCGAAGGGTCCGGGCAAATGCGCTGCAACACCTGGCCGGAGCCGCCAAAGCCGCGCCCAGCCTGGCGTTGGCAAAAACCAACGTCGGCTCCGAAGGCTCGCTTGCGGCGCTTGACAACGCTGGTCGCCACGCGGCAAAAATGCGGGCAACGGCCTGAAGATCCGGCAAAATCCGGATGAAAATCTTTGAAACCCTTGTCGTTATTGGGTTTGCGCTGCGCTATCATAGCAAGCGCCGTACTGCGGAAGCGCCTCAGGGCTCACCCGCGGGTACCAGGCGCGGCGCGGTCCGGATGCGCCTGGTCGTCGCCGCGAACTGCGATGCTACGGCCTGCGCACGTATAATCGGCGCGTCCGCGCTGTTCGTGTCAACTTAACCTGAGAAAGGAACCTTAATGAACAAACAGGAACTGATCGACGCCGTCGCCGCACAGACGGGCGCCAGCAAGGCTCAAACCGGCGAAACGCTGGACACGCTCCTCGAGGTGATCAAGAAGGCCGTGTCGAAAGGCGACGCGGTTCAGTTGATCGGCTTCGGCAGCTTCGGCTCGGGTAAGCGTGCAGCACGTACCGGCCGCAACCCGAAGACGGGCGAAACCATCAAGATTCCGGCAGCCAAGACCGTCAAGTTCACGGCTGGCAAGGCATTCAAGGATGCAGTGAACAAGCGCTGAGTCCAGCGTTTGTGAACGGAAAAACCCGCCTCGCGGCGGGTTTTTTTTCGTCCCCAGGAAGCGTCGCGGGCGCTGGAATGACGTGTTTGCGCGACGCTTTTCCCCGATTTGACCAAGCTTGACCATCGACCGAGGCGGGCCTCGAAAGCGCCCGTTTCAGTGGCGATGGACGATTTCCTCGTCGTCGTGATCGTCGTGTTCGTCGAGGTCCCAGGACGGAAACGGATCGGGCAGCGCGCGCCAGGCTTCGACGCCGGCCGCGTATTCGGCATCGTCGAGCAGGCAGGCGTCGAATTTCGCGCGCCATTGCGCGGCGTCCAGGCCGATGCCGATCAGCACCAGTTCCTGGCGGCGGTCGCCGATGCTGTCGTCGTCGGGCGCGCCATGCCAGTCGGCGGCGATCTCCTCGAGCAGCGCCGGATCGTCGTCGGGCCATTCGGCGCGGTCCTGCGCGGCCCACCAGAGCCCGGCCGGCCCGTGCCGGCAGACGCCGCCCGCCTGCGAGAGCGAGCCGCCGATATCGTTGCGCGTGGCCAGCCAGAAGAAGCCCTTGCTGCGCAGCACGCCCTGCCATTCGTCGTGCAGCAGGGTCCAGAAACGTTGCGGATGAAACGGTCGGCGCGCGCGATAGACGAAGTTGTCGATGCCGAACTCGCCGGCCGCGTGCGTGTGCCCGCAATCCTCGCCGCAATCTTCCCCGTGTTCGTGATCGTGCCGATGCTCGAGCGAGGCGAGCCAGCCCGGCGCATTGGCGGCGGCCTCGAAATCGAACAGGCCGGTGTCGATCACCTCGCGCAGCGGCACCGCGCCGAAGCGGCTCACCAGTTGCCGCGCGCGCGGGTTGAGGCTGGCCAGGATCGTCTGCAGGCGCGCGAGTTCGTCCGCCGCGACGAGGTCGGCCTTGTTGATCACCAGCACGTCGCAGAACTCGATCTGCTCGATCAGCAGCTCGACCAATTGGCGATCGTCGTCGCCCTCGGCCAGGCCGCGGTCGGCCAGGCCCTCGTCGGAGCCGTAGTCGCGCAGGAAATTGAAGGCGTCGACCACGGTGACCATGGTGTCGAGCCGCGCGATATCGCCGAGCGTCTCGCCCTCGTCGTCGACGAAGCCGAAGGTTTCGGCGATCGGCATCGGCTCGGCCACGCCGGTCGATTCGACCAGGATCGCGTCGAAGCGCTGCTCGGCCGAGAGCCGGCGGATCTCGACCAGCAGGTCGTCGCGCAGCGTGCAGCAGATGCAGCCGTTGGACATCTCGACCAGCCGCTCCTCGACGTGCGAGAGGGTGGCGCGATCCTCGACCAGCGCGGCGTCGATATTGACCTCGGCCAGGTCGTTGACGATCACGGCCACGCGCAGGCCCTCGCGATTGGCGAGGACGTGGTTCAGCAGCGTGGTCTTGCCGGCGCCGAGAAAGCCGGACAGCACGGTGACGGGCAGGGGCTGGTTCATGGCGGTGCGTACCCTGGAAAGTGGCGGAAGCGGCGGCCGGCGCGGCGAAACGAGGCTCGCGCGCACGGCGGCGTGAAAGCCGCATTGTGCATCAAACCCGGCTGGGCCCGCCCGCGCCGGGCTGGGGCGCCGGCCGCGAGGCCCCAAACGTCGGCTCGCCATATCTGGATAGCAGGCGGCGGGAGCCGGGCCGGGACGCGGCGGCAGGAAGTAGACGGGATTCGGTAAAACCGCGGCTGGGCCCGCTAAACAGGCAGGGATGCGCAAACCGCCGATCGGCGAGCCGGGCGCAAGCGCGCCTCGGCGTGTTTCAGCGCGGCTCGTTCTCGGCCGGCAGCAGGCGCCACTTGGACAGGATCGCCGCGATCTGGTGCGCGTACTTGTCCCGCAGCGGCGGTGTTTCGGAGTGGTAAGCGCCGATCGCCGCCCAGGTATTGCCGTACTTGTTCATCTTCTGGCGCAGGTGCCAGGCGGCGATATAGACGTTCTTGCACGGCTGCATCAGGGTGTCCTTGGTGATGCCGTACTGGGCCAGCCGCGACAGATGGATCGAGTTGATCTGCATGATCCCGTAATCGGTCGAACCGTTCGCATTGCGGTTGATCGCATCGGGTGTGTTGTGGGATTCCTGCCACGCGATGGCGCGCAGGATCAGCGGATTGACCTTCTGGTACTTGGCCGCCTCGTCATAGCAGTCGGCCCGCGCGGGGGCACTGAAACCCGCGGCGGCAAGCGACACGACGATAAGAAAACACCTAATTTGCATTAGGAAGCCTTCCGAATGGCAGCAAATACGGGAGTTCGGGGTGGGAAAACCCCCAACACGGAAATTGCGCGCCGGTTGCGCGCCGCCCGTATCATACCGGGGCCTCGCCGCCTTGTGCCACCGTCCGATGCGCGTGGTTGCCCGCTTCGGTCGCCCGGTTTTCCTTGGTTTTTATTCCGAAATCTTGCGAAATCTTGCGAACGAAATGGCGCCGCGATCGGGCTTGGCGGCTTTGTTGAAAAAAGTGAGAACGCTCTCGGTCCGATGTGATATTTCGGACACGAAAAGCTGCTAATGTCCGTTTTTTGCTAAGTGCAATCACGCTCTATCGTCGGATACGGCCTTACCCGGCATCGATTACCCACCCTCATGACAACCACTCGTTTTGCTATGCGGCGCGCTGCAAAAGCGCTCGTCGTCGCCGGAATCGTCGCCTCGCAGATCGGCCTCGCGCAGGCCCAGGTGACGCTCAATTTCGTCAATGCCGACATCGACCAGGTCGCGAAGGCCATCGGTGCGGCGACGGGCAAGACCATCATTGTCGATCCGCGCGTGAAGGGCCAGCTCAACCTGGTATCCGAGAAGTCGGTGCCCGAGGACCAGGCGCTCAAGACCCTGCAATCGGCGCTGCGCATGCAGGGTTTCTCGCTGCTGCAGGACCACGGCGTCTTGAAGGTGGTGCCCGAGGCCGACGCCAAGCTGCAGGGCGTGCCGACCTACATCGGCAACACCCCGCGCGCCAACGGCGACCAGATCGTCACCCAGGTGTTCGAGCTGCACAACGAATCGGCCAATAACCTGCTGCCGGTGCTGCGTCCGCTGATCTCGCCGAACAACACCGTCACCGCCTACCCGGCCAACAACACGCTGGTGGTCACCGACTACGCCGACAATGTGCGTCGCATCGCGCAGATCATCGCCGGCGTCGACAACGCGGCCGGCACCCAGGTGGTGGTGGTGCCGCTCAAGAACGCCAACGCGATCGACATCGCCAGCCAGCTCGGCAAGCTGCTCGACCCGGGTTCGATCGGCAATACCGACGCGACGCTGAAGGTGAACGTGTCGGCCGACCCGCGCACCAATTCGATCCTGCTGCGCGCCTCGAACGGCTCGCGCCTGGCCTCGGCGCGGCGCCTGCTGGCGCAGCTCGACGCGCCCAGCGCGGTGCCCGGCAACATGCACGTGGTGCGGCTGCGCAACGCCGACGCGGTGAAGCTGGCCAAGACGCTGCGCGGCATGCTCGGCAAGGGCGACAGCGGCGGCTCGGCTTCCTCGAACGACGCGAACTCGTTCAACCAGGGCGGCGGCTCCGGCGGTGGCAGCAACTTCTCGACCGGCAGCGCCGGCACCGCGCCCCTGCCTTCCGGCTCGTCCTCGCTGTCCTCCTCGTCGGGCTCGGGCTCGAGCAGCGGCGGTTACGGCAGCGGCAGCGGCGGCAAGAGCGACGATTTCTCCAGCAACAAGAACAGCAGCGACGACAACCAGCCCGGCGGCATGATCCAGGCCGATTCGGCCACCAACTCGCTGATCATCACGGCCTCGGATCCGGTCTACCGCAACCTGCGCGCCGTGATCGACCAGCTCGACGAGCGTCGCGCGCAGGTCTATATCGAGGCGCTGATCGTCGAGCTGAACTCGAGCACCTCGGCCAACCTGGGTATCCAGTGGCAGGTGGCGAACAACGCGCTGTACGCGGGCAGTTCGCTCAACACCGGCCTGCCCAACCTCGGCAACAGCATCACCGGCCTGACCTCGTCCGCGGCCCAGGTCGCGGGGACCAATATCAGCCCCGCGGCGGCGGCGGCCGGCGCGCTGACGCCGGGCCTGAACATCGGCTGGCTCAAGAACATGTTCGGCATCACGGGCCTGGGCGCCCTGCTGCAGGCCTTCTCGGGCACCACCGACGCGAACGTGCTGTCCACGCCTAACCTGGTCACGCTCGACAACGAGGAAGCGAAGATCGTGGTCGGCCAGAACGTACCGATCGCGACCGGTTCCTACGCAAACCTGACCAGCGGCAGCAACAGCAACGCCTTCAATACCTTCGATCGCCAGGACGTCGGCCTGACCCTGCACGTCAAGCCGCAGATCACCGACGGCGGCATCCTGAAGATGCAGATCTACACCGAGGATTCCTCGGTGGTGGCGAGCGCGACGACCAGCAACAGCTCGAGCCAGGTCGGTGTGCCGACCTTCAACAAGCGCTCGATCCAGTCGACCGTGCTGTGCGACAACGGCGAGATCATCGTGCTCGGCGGCCTGATGCAGGACAACTACCAGGTCAGCAACAACAAGGTGCCGCTGCTCGGCGACATTCCCTGGATCGGCCAGCTGTTCCGCTCGGAAGGCAAGACACGCCAGAAAACCAACCTGATGGTGTTCCTGCGCCCGGTGATCCTCAGCGACCAGGCCACCACCCAGGCCGTCACCGCGAACCGCTACGACTACATCCAGGGTGTGCAGGGCGCGTACAAGTCCGACAACAACCTGATCCGCGACAAGGACGATCCGGTGGCGCCGCCGATGCCGCTCGGCCCGAGCCAGGGCGGGGCCCCGGCCGCGAACCTGTTCGACCTGACGCGCATGACGCGCACCCCCGGTTATCCGGCCGCGCCCGGCAGCGCACCGACCAACGTGCCGGCCCCCGCGGTGGCCGCGCCGACGGTGAACCCCGCGCCGATGCCCGCGCCGGCCGTCACCGCGCCGGTGCCGACGCCGGGCCTGACCACCCAGCCGGGAGCGCAGCCGTGAACGAGGCCGTGCGCGATGCAGCGACCAGCGAGGGGCCGTCGGCGATCGCCGCTCGCCTGCTGCCCTACGGCTTCGCCAAGGCCGGCCAGATCCTGGTCGCGCAGCAGGACGGCGAGGCGATCGAGGTCTGGATCAGCGATCGCACCACCGATGCCGCACTGGCCGAGGTGGCCCGCAACTTCGGCGCGCTGACCGCGCGCCGGCTGCCGGCCGACGAGCTCGCGCAGGCCATCAACACCGCCTATGCGCGCCAGGACGGCAGCGCGGCGCAGGTGGTCGGCGAGGTGGAAGGCGAGGTCGACCTGTCGCGGCTGATGCAGGACATCCCGGAAGTCGAGGACCTGCTGGAATCGGAGGACGACGCGCCGATCATCCGCATGATCAACGCCCTGCTCACCCAGGCCGCGCGCGAGCAGGCTTCCGACATTCACATCGAGCCCTTCGAGAACGCCTCGGTGGTGCGCTTTCGCGTCGACGGCACGCTGCGCGACGTGGTGCGGCCCAAGAAGGCCCTGCACGGCGCGCTGATCTCGCGGATCAAGATCATGGCGCAGCTCGACATCGCCGAGAAACGCCTGCCGCAGGATGGCCGCATCACGCTGCGCGTGGGCGGCCGTCCGGTGGACGTGCGGGTCTCGACGCTGCCCACCGGCCACGGCGAGCGCGCGGTGCTGCGTCTGCTGGAAAAGGATGCGGCGCGCCTGAACCTCGAGGCGCTCGGCATGGGCCGCGACACGCTGGTGCAGTTCGACAAGCTGATCGGCCGCCCGCACGGCATCGTGCTGGTCACCGGCCCGACCGGCTCGGGCAAGACCACCACGCTGTACGCGGCGATGTCGCGGCTGGAGACGGCCACCACCAACATCATGACGGTCGAGGATCCGATCGAATACGACCTGTCCGGCATCGGCCAGACGCAGGTGAACGAGCGCATCGGCATGAGCTTCGCGCGCGCGCTGCGCTCGATCCTGCGCCAGGATCCGGACGTGATCATGATCGGCGAAATCCGCGATCTCGAAACCGCGCAGATCGCCGTGCAGGCCTCGCTGACGGGCCACCTGGTGCTGGCCACGCTGCACACCAACGACGCCGCCTCGGCCGTCACGCGCCTGACCGACATGGGCGTCGAGCCCTACCTGCTGGCTTCCTCGCTGCTCGGCGTGCTGGCGCAGCGGCTGGTGCGCCAGCTCTGCCCGCATTGCAAGGAACCGCGCGAGGAGGAAGGCCGCGTGATCTATCACCCGGTGGGCTGCGAGAAGTGCGGCCATTCGGGCTACACGGGCCGGCGCGGCGTCTATGAACTGCTGGTGATCGACGACGCGATCCGTTCGCTGGTCCACCGCAACGCGCCCGACTCGGAAATCCTCGCCTCGGGCCGCTCGAACGGCATGCGCACGCTGCGCGACGACGCCGAGCGCTGGCTCGCGCAGGGCAACACCTCGCTAGAGGAAGTGCTGCGCGTGACGGGAGGCGCGTAGCGCGATGCCGGCATTCCGTTTCGAAGCGATCGATTCCGGCGGCCGCCCCCAGAAGGGCGTGATCGAGGCCGACAGCGCGCGCGCCGCGCGCGGCCAGTTGCGCGGCCAGGGTCTCACGCCGCTGGTGGTCGAGCCGGCCGCGAGCCGTTCGCGCGGCCAGCGCAAGCAGCGCCTGTCGATCGGCCGCAAGCTCTCGCAGCGCGAGCAGGCCATCCTCACGCGCCAGCTCGCCAGCCTCTTGACCGCCGGGCTGCCGCTCGGCGAATCGCTGGCGGTACTCACCGAGCAGGCCGAGCGCGACTACATCCGCGAGCTGATGGCGGCGATCCGCGCCGAGGTGCTGGGCGGCCATTCGCTGGCCAGCGCGCTGGCCGAGCATCCGCGCGACTTCCCCGAGATCTACCGCGCCCTGGTATCGGCCGGCGAGCACACCGGCAAGCTCGGCATCGTGCTGTCGCGCCTGGCCGACTACATCGAGCAGCGCAACGCGCTCAAGCAGAAGATCGTGCTCGCCTTCACCTATCCGGGCATCGTCACCCTGATCGCGTTCGGCATCGTCACCTTCCTGCTCAGCTATGTGGTGCCGCAGGTGGTGAACGTGTTCGCCAGCACCAAGCAGCAGTTGCCCTTCCTGACCATCGTGATGATGGCGCTGTCGGACTTCGTGCGGCACTGGTGGTGGGCGATGCTGATCGGCGTGGTGGTGCTGGCCTGGATCGTCAAGACCACGCTCTCGCGCGCCGGCCCGCGGCTGGCCTTCGACCGCTGGCTGCTGGGCGCGCCGCTGGCCGGCAAGCTGGTGCGCGGCTACAACACGGTGCGCTTCGCCAGCACGCTGGCGATCCTGACCGCGGCCGGCGTGCCGATCCTGCGCGCGCTGCAGGCGGCCGGCGAGACGCTCTCGAACCGCGCCATGAGCGGCAATATCGACGACGCGATCGTGCGCGTGCGCGAAGGCACCTCGCTGTCGCGCGCGCTCAACCACGTGAAGACGTTCCCGCCGGTGCTGGTGCACCTGATCCGCTCGGGCGAGGCCACCGGCGACGTCACCACCATGCTCGACCGCGCCGCCGAGGGTGAGGCGCGCGAACTCGAGCGCCGCACCATGTTCATGACCAGCCTGCTCGAGCCGCTCCTGATCCTGGCGATGGGCGGCATCGTGCTGGTGATCGTGCTGGCCGTGATGCTGCCGATCATCGAGCTGAATAACATGGTGCAGTAAGGGATGCAAAGCAAAACGGGCCGCGATCGCGACCCGTTGCCGGAATGAACGTCAGTGACAGGCGTTATGGGAAGGAACGGCTCAGCGCACGTAGATGGCGGGGCCGGGCGTGTTGGCCGGCAGGAAGATCTCGGCATGCGCGCCGTTGCGGTCGATCACGATCGAGCGGGCGCGGACCTCGGCGAGCTTGGTGCCCTGGGAGATGTCGCCGCCCAGCGTGATGGTGCGGGCCGGATCGCCGCCGATGCCGACGATCGCGGCGGCGCCCTGGCGCAGCGCGAGGATGCCGAACAGGTGGATGTCCTCCACGGGGTTGTGCGTGAGCTGCCCGCCGAACAGCGCGGCAGCGTCCTCCGTGCGCAAGGGAGCGCGCGCGGCGGCGGCGGGTAGCGGGGCCTGATGCGCCGAGAGCGTGATGGCCCAGTAGGTGGCCGTCGCGCACAAGGCCGCGAAGAGGGCGAGGGATAGGATCCGGATCGAGAGCGCGTTCATGCGGGCTATTGTACGGATGAATATGAAATTTGCGTTGAGTGAAAGCCCGCAGCGGAGGCCGCCTTACAATGCGGCTTCGCTGCGCGGGCGACGTGCCCCGCGGGTGCCATTCAATGTTGACTACTGTTTTTGAAAGAGAGGTTTCACTCATGCAAACGTGGATCAATCGCCGCTCGCCGGCAGGCCGTCGCCAACGCGGCTTCACGCTGATCGAAATCATGGTCGTGATCGCGATCCTCGGCATCCTGGCCGCGCTGATCGTGCCGAAGATCATGAGCCGCCCGGACGAAGCGCGCCGCGTGGCCGCCAAGCAGGACATCGGCACCGTGATGCAGGCGCTCAAGCTCTACCGCCTCGACAACGGCCGCTACCCGACCCAGGAGCAGGGCCTGCAATCGCTGATCGCCAAGCCGACCACCGATCCGGTGCCGAACAACTGGAAGGACGGCGGCTACCTCGAGCGCCTGCCGAACGATCCCTGGGGCAACCCGTACAAGTACCTGAACCCGGGCGTGCACGGCGAGATCGACGTGTTCAGCTACGGCGCCGACGCCAAGGAAGGCGGCGAGAACAACGACGCCGACATCGGTTCCTGGCAGTAAGCCCGGCGCATCGGATCGCACCGCCCGTCCCTTCCCTCTTGGTCAGTTTCGTTTGACATGCGAACCACCGGCACGACCTCGCTGCGTTTCCCGCCCCGGCGGATGCGTGGCTTCACGTTGCTCGAGATGCTCGTCGTGCTCGTGATCGCGGGGATCCTCGTGTCGGCGGCCACGCTGACCATGCACCGCAATCCGCGCACCGACCTGCGCGAGGAAGCCCAGCGCGTGGCGCTGCTGCTCGAGAGCGCGGGCGACGAGGCGCAGGTGCGCGCGCGGCCGATCGCCTGGCAGCCCACCGACAACGGCTTCCGCTTCGACGTGCGCAGCGAGGACGGCTGGCGCCCGCTGCGCGACGACCTGTTCCGGCCGCGCAACTGGGACGGCGGCGTGACCGGCGCGACCATCGACTATCCCGGCTCCGACACCGAGGTGCATCGCATCGTGTTCGGCACCGAGCCGGTCGACATCCCGGTGCGCATCACGCTCTATTCCGCGGTCGGCAGCGCGACGATCGTCGGCACCGGCAACGGCCGCTACGAGGTGCGCTGACCATGTCCACCCCGTTCCGTCCTTCGCGCGGGGCCCCGCCTTCGCCGCGGCGCCGCGCGCGCGGCTTCACCATGATCGAGGTGCTGGTCGCGCTGGCGATCATCGCGGTCGCGCTGGCCGCCTCGATCCGCGCGGTCGGCACGCTGGCCAGCAATTCCGGCGCGCTCAACGATCGCCTGCTGGCGAGCTGGAGCGCCGACAACGTGCTCGGCCAGCTGCGCCTCGCGCACGCCTGGCCCGAGGTCGGCGAGGAGGAGTTCGACTGTTCGCAGGGCAACCTCGCGCTGACCTGCACGCAGAAGGTGAGAACCACGCCGAACCCGGTGTTCCGGCGCGTCGAGATCTCGGTACGCAAGACAGGCGAGGCCAGCGTGCTCGCGCAGATGGTCACGGTGGTCGCCAATGAAACCAATCGCTCGCTCTGAGCGCCGCCGCCCCGGCGGCCCGCGCGCGTCGCGCGATTCGCGCGGCTTCACGCTGATCGAGATGCTGATCGCGATCACCATCCTGGCCGTGCTCGCGCTGCTGTCCTGGCGCGGGCTCGACCAGGTGATCCGCGGGCGCAATCATGTCGAGGCGGTGATGGAGGACGAGCGCACCTTCGCGCAGATGTTCGACCAGATGCGCATCGACGCGCGCCGCGCCGTCAGTGACGACGAGGCCGGCCAGCCGCCGGTGCGCGTGGTCGGCAACACGCTGCAGATCGTGCGCCGCTTCGATACGCCGGGCGGTGCGCCGCGCATCCAGATCGTGCGCTACCTGATCAGCTCCGGGCGCGTGGTGCGTTACGCCTCGCCGCCGATCTCGGACGCGCGCGTGCTGCGCAGCATGCTGGCCGACAGCGGCGTGGACGACTGGAGCTCGGTGCCGCTGATGCGCGGCGTGGGCGCGATCACGGCGCGCGTCTACGTGCCCAAGGTCGGCTGGACCATCAACATGCCGACCGCCGACGACGCGCTCGCCAAGAACAACGACGCGCTCAAGCAGCCGATCGTCGGCAACGGGCCGCCCGAGCGCTCGGTCACGGGGCTCGAGGTCGGCATCGGCGCGACCTCGCTGCACGTGCCGATCAAGCGCGTGTTCCTGGTCGGAGAATGACGATGCGCGCGCCCTGTTCCGTATTCCTTTCCCGCCTCCGAGGCCGGCGCCGCGTCGCGCGCGCGCCGGCCTCGCGCGCCCGTTCGCGCGGCGTGGCGATCATCAGCGCGCTGCTGGTGGTGGCGCTCACCGCGATCCTGGTGTCGGGCATGCTGTGGCGCCAGCAGGTGCAGATCCGCCGCATCGAGAACCAGCGCCTGCTGATGCAGGCGCAGTGGGTGGCGCGCGGCGCGCTCGACTGGACCCGCATGATCCTGCGCTCCGAGGGCGACACGGCCCCCGGCGTGACCTATCTCGGCGGCATCTGGGCGGTGCCGATCGCCAAGACCAAGCTGTCCGACTTCCTCGGCAAGATCGGCGTGACCGACGTCTCGGGCGACGACGACACCTACCTGTCCGGCGATATCGAGGATGCCCAATCGCGCTTCAACCTGCGCAACCTGGTGTCCTCGCCGGCGCCGGGCGTGCTGCAGATCAATGCCTCCTCGGTGGCCGTGTTCAAGCGCCTGCTGGTGTCGCTGTCGATCGACTCGACGCTGGCGGTGCGCGTGGCCAAACAGATCCGCGCCGGCCTGCGCTTTTCGGCGACGCGCTTCCAGAACGCCAACCCGCCCGGCACCGGCAACGCGCCGGTGGTCGCGCCGCAGGGCGACAGCACGCTGAACTCCGGCAATCCCGACCCGGGCTTCGACAACGGCGACAGCACCGACGCCGGCGCGGGCGCCTCGCCGCTGATCCCGACCAGCGTCGACTCGCTGCTCGACGTCAGCGGCGTGACGCCCGAGATCGTCGAGAAGCTGCGGCCCTTCGTGACGGTGCTGCCGTCCACCACGCCGGTCAACCTCAATACCGCGCGCGCCGAGGTGATCGCCGCGCTGCTGCCGGGGCTCTCGGTGTCCTCCGCGCAGACGCTGGTGGCGCGCCGCGAGAACGTGTTCTTCCGCAACGTCGGCGATGCGCAGCTCGCGCTGCAGGCCACCGGCGTGCCGAACACGCTGCTGGACCCGACCCAGATCGACGTGACGTCCAGTTATTTCATCGTTCACGGTCATATTGAGCACGGGCGCGCGGAAATCGACCGCACCTCGCTCGTGTATCGTGACCCCACCACGCACACCACGCGCGTGGTCCGGGTTTCCGATCAGCTATAACAACGCCATCCGGGAGAGGAGCTCTTGAGCACGTTGATTGTTGTTTTGCCGCCGCGCGAACCGGCCGTGCCGCTGGCCGAGTGGCAATGGCCCGAGCTGTCGTTCGCGCTCGTCGACAAGAGCGGCCACACCCAGCGCGCCGGACGCAGCTCGCTGGCCACCCTGCCGCAAGCCGCCTCCACGGTGCTGGTGGTGGCCGCGCGCGACCTGCTGCTGCTGGCCGCCGCGGTGCCCGCCGTGAAGGGGCCGAAGCTGCGCCAGGCGCTGCCGAACATCGTCGAGGATTACGTGATCCAGGACGCGCAGGCCTGCCATATCGCCGTCGACCCGGTGGTGCTGCCCGACGGCCGGCGCGTGCTGGCGGTGATCGATCGCGAGTGGTTCCGCTTCGCCATCGAGGCCTTCACCACCGCCGGCCATCGCGCGATCCGCGCGGTGCCGGCGATGCGCTGCCTGCCGCAGCCGGCCGGCGCCACGCTCGCGCCCGCCGCCGAGGCGGCC
>NZ_VWWK01000253.1:0-7542 GCF_011753035.1 Burkholderia sp. Ax-1720
GCCAGCGCGGCGCAGGCCGCGCAAACCGCCGCGGCCGCCGCGTCTGCCCCTGCCGCGTCTGCCCCGGCCGCATCGAGCACCGCCGCGCCCGCCGACGATCCCGAAGCGAAGAAACGCGCGATCATCGCGGCCGCGCTTGAGCGCGCGCGCAAGAAGAAGGAAGAACTGGCCGCCAGCGGCGAGGCGCCGAAGAACACCGAGAACGTGAGCCCCGCCGTGCAGGCGCAGATCGACGCGGCCGAAGCGCGCCGCCGGCGCATCGAGCAGGAACGCCGCGCGGCCGAACAGGCCGCGCAGGCCGGTGGCGAGCCGCCGGGCGCCGGCGATCGACCCGCCGACGAATCGAAGAGCCAACCCGGCGACGATTCGCCGACCCAACCGCCACGCAACGCATGAACGCCACCAAACGACGCGCGATCTACGAAACGCTGCGCAGCCTCAATCCGCACCCGACCACCGAGCTCGAATACAGCACGCCGTTCGAGCTGCTGATCGCGGTGATGCTGTCGGCGCAGGCCACCGACGTGTCGGTCAACAAGGCGATGCGGCGCATGTTCCCGGTGGCGAACACGCCCAGCCAGGTGCTCGCGCTCGGCGAGGCCGGCGTGACCGACTACATCAAGACCATCGGGCTCTACAAGACCAAGGCGAAGAACGTGGTCGCGACCTGCCGGATCCTGCTGGAGCAGCACGCAGGCGAGGTGCCGGCCGATCGCGAGGCGCTCGAGGCGCTGCCCGGGGTCGGTCGCAAGACCGCGAACGTGGTGCTCAATACCGCCTTCGGCCATCCGACCATCGCCGTCGACACGCATATCTTCCGCGTCGCCAATCGCACCGGGCTCGCGCCGGGCAAGGACGTGCGCGCAGTGGAGATCGCGCTGGAGAAATTCACGCCGGCGGAATTCCTGCAGGACGCGCATCACTGGCTGATCCTGCACGGCCGCTACGTCTGCAAGGCGCGCCGGCCCGAATGCTGGCATTGCGCGATCGAACCGCTCTGCGATTTCAAGCCCAAGACGCCGGCGCCGCTCGAATGAGACCGGCGCGGTGCGCGCCCGCCGGGCACCGCGTCGTCAAGTCTGCATCACGCCGGTCCGACCTCGCCTCACCCCGCGCCGATTGATTCGCACTGCGATGCGTTGCGCGGCATCGTTCAGGAATCCGCCCGCCTCGCGGATCAGGCATTCGCGGTGGCGGTCGCCGCGTCGTCGGCCTTGCCGCCCGCCTTCACCAGCCACAGCACGGCCACCAGGATCGCCACGCCGCCCGCCCATTGCATCGGCGACAAGGCCTCGCCGAACAGCAGCGCGGCCAGCGCCACCGTGACCACCGGCTCCAGCGTCGAGAGCATGGCGGTGCGCGCCGCGCCCAGCAGCGACAGCCCGGCGAAGAAGGCCAGCATCGCGCCGACCGTCGACACCAGGGCGATGGCCACCAGCGCGAGCCAGCCCGAACCCGCCTGCGGCCATTGCGGCGCGACGCCGAAGGCAGCCCAGCGCGCCAGGGCGATCAGCGTGAACATCAGCGTGGCGGCGATGCAGATGATCGCGGTGGTCGCGAGCGGGTCCACGCCGCGCGTGGCGCGCGTGCCGGCCACGATGTAGAGCGAATAGATCACGGCCGCCGCCAGCGACAGCGCGATGCCGAGCGGCTCGCCATGCCCGCCGCCCACCATCAGCGCCGAGCCGGCCACGCACAGCACCAGGGCCATCGCCTTGACGCGGGTCAGCCGCTCGCCGAGCCACCAGGCCGCGAGCAGGGTCACGAAGGCCGGGTACAGGTAGAGCAGCAGCGCCACCAGGCTGGCCTGCGCATGCTGCAGCGCGGTGAAATAGCAGAACGACTGGCCGACGTAGCCGAGCGCGCCCATCGCGGCGATGCGCACTCGCGCGCGTGCGCCGGGCCAGGCCACGCCGCGCCGCCACGCGATCAGCGCCAGCAGCGCGCCGCCGATGCCGAAGCGCACGATCAGCAGCCCCAGCACGTCGACGCCGGCCGCGTAGGCGTAGCGGCCGAAGATCGCCATCGCGCCGAACGCGACGGCGGACAGCGCGACGAACAGGGCGCCGCGAACCGCGGCGGACGACGGGGCCTGGGCAAGGGCGGTGACCATGGATGGGCCTGAGCGAACGAAATGAGGGGAAGCCGCGGCAGCGCAACGGCAAGCGATCGATTCTAGCGAGCGCGCTCGCGCCCCGATAGTCGGGAACAATGCCGATCCACGCGGCAGGCACCTGCCCGGCCCCGCCCGCGGCCTGCCCCGCCCGGAGGCAGCCTCCCGCCGGCCGGCGTAGAATGGCCGCTTCCGCAGCACGCCGCCGCGCCCCAACGTCCCCCGAATCATGTTCAACCCGAGCCGCGACGAAGTCCGTCGCTTCTTCATCGACGCCCGCCGCAAGCAGCGCAAGGGCGAGATCCTCACGCCGCTGGAAGCGATCGCCGCCGACTGGATCGTCGAGCATCCCGAATACCACGCCGAGCTCGACGAGGGCGAAGGCGCCGCCTCGCGCGAGTATTCGCCGGAGGCGGGCCGCACCAACCCGTTCCTGCACCTGTCGATGCACCTGGCGATCAGCGAGCAGTTGTCGATCGACCAGCCGCCGGGCATTCGCGCCGCGCACGAGAAGCTGGCCGCGCGGCTGCCCTCGGCGCACGACGCGCAGCACGCGATCATGGACTGCCTGGGCGAGACGATCTGGGAAGCGCAGCGCACCAATACGCCGCCCGACACCGACGCCTACCTGCAACGAATCCTGCGCCGCGCCTCGCGCGACTGAGGCCGACGGGCACCGGCGCGGCCCTGCGCACGGCGCCGGCGCCAGGCTCCACGCAAAAAAATGCCCCGCCAAAGCGGGGCATGCCGCGCGCGCCCTGCCCGCGGCTCTCGACGACGCGGACGCGAGGCGCCCGCTCAGGCCGTCACTTCTTGAACACCAGGCTGCCCGGCAGCGACTCCAGGTAGGCGGCGATGTCCTGCATGTCGCTGATCGACAGGCTCTGCACCTGGGCGCGCATGATGGCGTTGTCGCGCCCCAGCAGCGGGTTGTCGAGCCCCATCTGGTACTGGCGCATGGCCCAGACCAGGTAGTCGGAGCGCTGGCCCGCCAGGCGCGGGTACTCGGCGTTGATCGGATTGTCGAACTTGGTGCCGTGGCATGCGGCGCAGTTGTGCGATTCGACCAGCTGCTTGCCCCGCGCCGCGTCGGCCGCGTGCGCGGCGCCCGTCGCGAAACAGGCGGCCAGCGCGAACGCCGCCGCAATGCGCAATGCCGGTTGATGCTTGTTCATGAGGGCTCCTGTCCTGCTGAGCAAACGCCAGCGCGGGCTTTACTTGTAGGGATTGATCTTCGAATCGGGCTTCTGGGAGGCGTAGTACGCGGCGAGGTCCGCGATGTCCTGGTCGCTCAGCGAGGCGGCGATCGCGTTCATCGACGCGAAATGCCGGTCCTTCTTGCGATACGCCTTGAGCGCGTTTTCCAGGTATTGCTGATTCTGTCCGCCGAGCAGCGGTACCCGGTACACCTCCGGATACGCCGTGCGGTAATCTTCGATGCCATGACAGCCGATGCACATCGCAGCCTTGCTGGCCCCGTCCTTCGGGTTGCCCGCCGCCCCAGCCGCCTGCGATGCGGTGGCCAGAAGCGCCATGAGCGCCGCGGCCACGACCTGTTTGCCGACGAAATTGTTCATAGCTTGTACCTAGCTTGAGGGGAAAACCTGTCGCCCGGTAAGGCAACGGACCGCGTCATTTTGCTTATAGGTGAGACACGCAGGCCGAAAGTCGGCCCGATTGTACCGCGCTGCCGACGACGCAGTCCACCCGCGCCGGCCCTGCCCCGCGACGGCCCCGGGACACCCCTCGAAGGCCCGCCGGAGGCCGCCGCCGCAGCGCCCGCTACAGTACCAAGCGATGCGCCGACGCAACAGCGCCTTTGACTTATACTGGGATTTTTCGCCGGGAAACAAGCCGCCATGCGCTTCGAAGGTTCCTCGCAATACGTCGCCACCGACGATCTGAAGCTCGCCGTCAACGCCGCGCTGACGCTGCAGCGCCCGCTGCTGGTGAAGGGCGAGCCCGGCACCGGCAAGACCATGCTGGCCGAGGAAGTGGCCGCCGCGCTCGGCATGCCGCTGCTGCAGTGGCACATCAAGTCGACCACCAAGGCGCAGCAGGGTCTCTACGAATACGACGCGGTCTCGCGGCTGCGCGATTCCCAGCTCGGCGACGAGCGCGTCAAGGAGATCGCCAACTACATCGTGCGCGGCGTGCTGTGGCAAGCCTTCGAGGCCGACGAGCCCTGCGTGCTGCTGATCGACGAGATCGACAAGGCCGACATCGAATTCCCCAACGACCTGCTGCGCGAGCTCGACCGCATGGAGTTCCATGTGTATGAAACGCGCCAGTTGGTGAAGGCAAGGCACCGGCCGCTGGTGATCATCACCTCGAACAACGAGAAGGAGCTGCCGGACGCCTTCCTGCGCCGCTGCTTCTTCCACTACATCCAGTTCCCCGATCCCTCCACGATGCAGCGCATCATCGAGGTCCACTACCCCGGCATCAAGCAGGCGCTGGTGCGCACCGCGCTCGAGAGCTTCTTCGAGCTGCGCGGCGTGTCGGGGCTCAAGAAGAAACCTTCGACCTCCGAACTGCTCGACTGGCTCAAGCTGCTGCTGGCCGAGGACATCCCGCCCGAGGCGCTGCGCTCGACCGACCACAAGCTGGTGGTGCCGCCGCTGGCCGGCGCGCTGCTCAAGAACGAGCAGGATCTGAGCCTGTTCGAGCGGCTGGTGCAGATGAACCGCCACAACCGCTGAACCCGCCGCCCTCGATCACCCGCCCTTGATCCCCCGCCCTTGATCCCCCGCCCTTGATCCCCATGTCCCGCGCGCCCCGTCCCGTTTCCTGCCGCCTTGCCGGTTCGCCCGGCCGGGCGCCGGCGCGCGCGGCCGAACCCGGAGCGCGCCGATGCTGATCGACTTCTTCTATTCGCTGCGCGCGGCCAAGCTGCCGGTCTCGGTCAAGGAATACCTGATGCTGCTCGACGCGCTGCGCCAGGAGGTGATCCCGCCGTCGATCGACGCCTTCTACTACCTCGCGCGCATGACCCTGGTGAAGGACGAGCAGTATTTCGACCGCTTCGACCAGGCCTTCGGCCGCTACTTCCACGGCGTCGCGGCGCTGCCGGCCGAGGCCTTCGAGATCCCGGCCGACTGGCTCGAGAAGAAGCTGCAGCGCGAACTGACGGCCGAGGAAAAGGCGCAGATCGAGGCGCTCGGCGGCCTGGACAAGCTGATGGAGCGACTGCGCGAGCTGTTCGACGAACAGCAGGCGCGCCACGAAGGCGGTAACAAGTGGATCGGCACCGGCGGCACCTCGCCGTTCGGCCATGGCGGCTACAACCCGGAAGGGATCCGCATCGGCGGGCCGTCCAACGGCAACCGCACCGCGCTGAAGGTCTGGGAGGCGCGCGCCTATCGCGACTACGACGATTCGGTCGAGCTCGGCACCCGCAACATCAAGGTCGCGCTGCGCCGGCTGCGCCGCTTCGCGCGCGAGGGCGCGGCCGACCAGCTCGACCTGCCCGGCACCATCCGCAGCACGGCCGCCAATGCCGGCTGGCTCGACCTGCGCATGGTGCCCGAGCGGCACAACAGGGTGAAGGTGCTGATGCTGCTCGACGTGGGCGGCTCGATGGACGACCACATCGCGCGCACCGAGGAGCTGTTCTCGGCGGCCAAGGCCGAGTTCAAGCACCTGGAGTTCTACTACTTCCACAACTGCGTCTACGACTACCTGTGGAAGAACAACCGGCGTCGCCACGCCGAGCGCACGCCCACCTGGGACGTGATCCACAAGTTCAGCGCCGACTACAAGCTGATCTTCGTGGGCGACGCCACCATGAGCCCCTATGAAGTCGCCCAGCCCGGCGGCTCGGTAGAATACAACAATCCCGAGGCCGGCTCCGTGTGGCTGCGCCGGCTCGCCGACCAGTTCCCCAACCATGCCTGGCTCAATCCCGAGCCCGAGCGACTATGGGAATACCGGCAGTCGATCGCGATCATTCGCGACCTGCTGGGCGCGCGCATGTACCCGCTCACGCTGGCCGGCCTGGAAGCCGCGATGCGGCAGCTGAGCAAGTAGCGCCCCCGCCGGCTTCGCCGCCGCCCCGTTCCGCCCCAACCCGCTGTATCCTCCCCGCGCCGCCGGATTGCCCGTCGCGTTCCGCGCGGCGCGTGAACCGTCTTCCCTCCCCGCTCGGAGCCTTCGCAACATGAATCCGTCCCCAGCGCCCGGCACGCCGCCGGCCGCCTCCGCCCCGCGCTTCTTCGCGGATACCTCGCTGTCGGCGCTGGTCGCCGGCTTCGTCGCGATGATGACCGGCTATACCAGCTCGCTGGTGCTGATGTTCCAGGCCGGCCGCGCCGCCCACCTGAGCGACGCGCAGATCTCGTCCTGGATCTGGGCGCTGTCGATCGGCATGGGCGTGACCACGGTGGGCCTGTCGCTGCGCTATCGCGCGCCGGTGGTGGTGGCCTGGTCGACGCCGGGCGCCGCGCTGCTGGTGGCCTCGCTGCCCGGCGTGCCCTACCCGTACGCGATCGGCGCCTTCGTGGTGTGCGCGCTGCTGCTCACCGCGGTCGGCCTGAGCGGCCTGTTCGATGCGCTGATGCGGCGGATCCCCGCCGGCATCGCCTCGGCGCTGCTGGCCGGCATCCTGTTCGAGATCGGCATCGAGATCTTCCGCGCCGCGCAGTTCCAGACCGCGCTGGTGATCGTCATGTTCCTCACCTACCTGGTGGTCAAGCGGCTCGCGCCGCGCTACGCGATCGTCACCACCCTGGCGGCCGGCACGGCCATGTCCGGCGCGCTGGGCCTGCTCGACTTCAGCCGCTTCCAGATCGCCCTGGCGCATCCGGTGCTCACCGTGCCGGCCTTCTCGCTGTCGGCGATCGTCAGCATCGGGATCCCGCTGTTCGTGGTGGCGATGGCCTCGCAGAACGTGCCCGGCATCGCCGTGCTGCGCGCCGACGGCTACGCGACGCCCTCCTCGCCGCTGATCGCCACCACCGGCATCGCCTCGCTGGCGCTGGCGCCGTTCGGCTCGCACGGCATCAACCTGGCCGCCATCACGGCCGCCATCTGCACCGGCCCCGAGGCGCACGAGGATCGCGCGCGGCGTTATCCGGCCGCGGTCTGGTGCGGCCTGTTCTACCTGGTGGCGGGCGTGTTCGGCGCCACCATCGCGGCGCTGTTCGATGCGCTGCCCAAGGCGCTGGTGGTCTCGGTGGCGGCGCTGGCGCTGTTCGGCTCGATCATGAGCGGCCTGGCCAACGCGATGCAGGACCTGCGCCAGCGCGAGGCCGCCCTGGTGACCTTCATGGTGACCGCCTCGGGGCTGACCCTGCTGTCGATCGGCTCGGCCTTCTGGGGCCTGGTGGCCGGCGTGATCACGCAACTGATCCTGAACGCGCGGCGCGAGCCCGGCGCCTGATGCCACCCGGGCCACCCGGGCCGCCCGAAGCGCGCGCGGCCGGCCGAAC
>NZ_VWWK01000254.1:0-7495 GCF_011753035.1 Burkholderia sp. Ax-1720
GGCTGCCGCGCGCCGGGGCCGTTCGGCCAGCACGGCGCCCGCCTCGTGCTCAGGCGCTTTCGCCCAGCAACGCCGCCAAGGCCGCGAGCACCGGCTCCGGTGCATCCTCGGGCAGCAGATGCCCGGCCGGCAGCCCGTGGCCGCTCACCGTCGCGGCCCAGCGCGACCAGGTCTCGACCGGCGAGGGCGCGTCCGCGCGGCGTTCCTTTTCACCCCACAGCACCAGCACCGGGCAGTCGAGCCGTCGCCCGGCCGCCCGGTCGGCCGCGTCGTGCTCCAGGTCCTCCTCCACCGCCGCGCGATAGTCCTCGCAGATCGCGTGGCGCACCTCGGGATCGCGGAACGCGGCGCGATAGGCCGCGAGCGCGCGCGGCTCGACCCGCTCCAGGCCGCCGGCCATCTTGGCCAGCGCGGCATCGATGAAGGCATCGGGGTCGGCCGCCAGCATCCGCTCGGGCAACCCGGCCGGCTGCGCCAGGAAGAACCAGTGCCAGGCGTTCAACGCGAAGGCCCGGTCGACGCCGGCAAAGGCATCGAGCGTGGGCACCACGCTCAGCGAGGCATAGGCGCTCACGCGCCGCGGGTGGTCGAGCGCGAGCCGGTAGCCGGCGCGCGCGCCGCGATCGTGGCCGACCACCGCGAAGCGCGGATGGCCGAGCGCGTCCATCAGCGCGAGCAGCGCGCCGGCCACGCGCCGCTTGCTCCAGCGCGGCGACGGCCGGCGGATGCGGCTGGCGCCGTAGCCGGGCAGGTCCGGCACGATCACCGTGTGCGAGCGCGCCAGCGTCGGCGCGATCCGGCGCCAGGCCAGATGGGTCTGCGGATAACCGTGCAGCAGCAGGACCGGCGGCCCGTCGCCGCCGATCCGGCCGCGAAACGCCACCTCGCCGGCCTCGATCTCGAGCGGCGCGAAGCCGGGGAAAAAATCGTCGCTGCCGAGCGGCGGGGTGTCGATGCTCATGCTTGCCTCCTTGGCTCAGGGTTGTGCGGCGGACAGCGATCCGACGAAATCGGCCAGATCGCGGTTGAAGCGCTCGGGTTCCTCGATGAAGGGCGCGTGGCCCGATTCCTCGTACAGCTTGCTCGCGATGCGCGGGTTCAGCGCGCGGGCGCGGGCCAGGGCGGCCGGCGTATCGACCAGCGCGTCGCGGCCGCCTTGGATGAACAGCAGCGGCACGTGCGCGCGGCTCAAGCCCTCGGCGGCCGCCACGGTCATGCCCGGCACCGCGCGCTGCATGTCCCACGAGGCCATCGCGGCATTGGCGAGCAGCCGCTCGAACCGCGCGGCATCGGGCTGGCGGTGGAAGCACAGCGCTAGGAAGCGGCGCTCGCCGTCGAGATGCGTCCGCAGCTCGGGCGATGTCATGTCCCGGTAAACCTCGGGATGGCTCACCAACTGCTCCGGCTTCAGCTCGACCACGCCGTCCACGTACACGGCTCCGCCGATATCGCCGTCTCCATAGGCGGCCAGGTAGTTGGAGATCACCACGCCGCCCAGCGACCAGCCCACCAGCACCGGCCGTTTGGCATGCGCGCCGCGGATCACCGCGTCGAGGTCGTCGGCCCAGCGGCGCCCGTCATGATACGGCTCGGCGCCGGCGGGTTTGTCGGACAAGCCGTGGCCGCGCAGGTCGGAGCTGATCAGCCGGAACCGGTGCAAGTCCGGGCTCTGCAGCTGGGCATCCCAGTTCAGGCGGCTGCCGAGCAGGCCGTGGATCAGGATCACGGCGGGGCCGTCCGGGTTGCCGCTTTCCTCGACGGCGATCCTCACGCCGTCCTTCGAGGTGACGGTGTAGTGATCGGGGGCGGCCTGCGCGGCGGGCGCGACGGCGAACAGCGTGGCCGACGACAGCACGGCCAGCAGCAGGCGGGACAGCGGGCGAAATAAAGAGGGGAACAACGAACGGGCGGACATGAGGGGATTCCTCTGAAGTGAAGGTCCACCCAGTCTCGACCCTCACACCAGTGTGAGGGTCAAGCGAAACATGCTAGCCTGCCGCCCATGAACGCCTCGAACTCCCCGGAATGGCTGACGATCGGCGCGCTGGCCCGGCGCACCGGCGCCAGCGTACGCTCGATCCGCCACTACGACGAGCATGGCCTGCTGGCCTCGTCGCGCGCCGACAACGGCTATCGCCGCTTCCCGGCGCAGGCGGTCGCGCAGGTCAGGCAGATCCAGCGCATGATCGCGACCGGCTTCACGCTCGACGAGATCCGCGGTTTCCCCGACTGCATGCTGCTGATCGAGGGCGCGCGCTCCTGCGACCAGATCAGCGAGGTGCAGCGCCAGCGCCTGGAAGCCATCGAGCACCAGATCGCCGAGCTCGAGCGGCGCCGCGCGCGCCTGCTCAAGACCTTGTCGGAAGGCGCGGTGCCGCCGCTCGACTGAAGCTGGAACCGGCCTCGATCGGTCGTGTCTTTCAGTCGGGCGGATCGGCCGGGAGCCGCCAGCATCCCCGGCCCGCGGGGCGTCGTGAAGGCTGTATGAATATACAGTATAGTGTCGCAGTCATTCGGGCATGACGCACCTTCGCGGCCCGCCAGACCCGTTCAACCCCTTCATACGGACAGGCCAATTGTCATCCAGCCATCTGATCCGCATTCGCGGAGCACGCCAGCACAATCTCAAGAATGTCGATCTCGACCTGCGCACCGGCGAGATGACGGTCGTGACCGGTCCGTCGGGGTCGGGCAAGTCGAGCCTGGTGTTCGACACGCTCTATGCCGAGGGCCAGCGCCGCTACGTCGAGACCTTCAGCGCCTATGCGCGGCAGTTCCTGGACCGCATGGACCGCCCGCAGGTGGACCGCGTGGACGGCGTGCCGCCCGCGATCGCGATCGACCAGACCAACCCGGTGCGCAGCTCGCGCTCGACGGTCGGCACCATGACCGAGCTGAACGACCACCTGAAGCTGCTCTACGCGCGCGCGGCCGAGCTGTTCGACCGCAAGACCGCGCAGCCGGTGCGGCATGACACGCCCGAGACGATCTACGCCGAGCTGGCCGCGCGCACGGCCGGCGAGGACCCGCGCCTGGTGGTGACCTTCCCGGTCGAGCTGCCCGAGGCGGTGACGGCCGAGGAGGTCGAGCAGTGGCTGTCGGCGAGCGGTTATACGCGCGTGCAGGCGCAGCGCGAGGTGGTGTCCGAGGCGGGCACGCGCAAGGTGCTCGACGTGGTGGCCGACCGCTTCCGCCTGCAGCACACGGAGAAGGCGCGCGTGGTCGAGGCGATCGAGGCCTCGCTCAGGCGCGGTGCCGGCCGCGTCAACGTCTACGTGCTGGCGCCGGCGCCGGAGAACGCCGACCAAGCCGCGCCCGAGCCGCAGGTCTGGCGCTTCTCCACCGGCCTGCATCATCCCGACAGCGACCTGCGCTATGCCGAGCCGCAGGCGGCGCTGTTCTCGTTCAACTCGGCCTATGGCGCCTGCGAGACCTGCCGCGGTTTTGGCCGCGTGATCGGCGTCGACCTGGGCCTGGTGATTCCCGACGCGCGCAAGACGCTGCGCGAGGGCGCGATCAAGCCGATGCAGACGCCGGCCTGGAAGGAGTGCCAGGACGACCTGATGCGCTATGCCGAGCGCGCGAAGATCCGCCGCGGTACGCCCTGGGGCGAGCTGACGGATGCCGAGCGCGACTGGGTGATCAACGGCTCGCCCGACTGGGACGGCAAGTGGCAGACCCAGTGGTACGGCGTGAAGCGCTTCTTCGGCTATCTGGAGTCGAAGGCCTACAAGATGCACATCCGCGTGCTGCTCTCGAAGTACCGCAGCTACACGCCCTGCGAAGTCTGCGGCGGCGCGCGCCTGAAGACCGAATCGCTGCTGTGGCGGCTCGGCTCGAAGGCCGACGCCGACGCGGTGCTGGCGCCGGCCGCGCGCTTCATGCCGCGCGGCGTCGACTGGAACCGCGCCCAGCTGGAGGCGCTGCCGGGCCTGACCGTGCACGACCTGATGCTGCTGCCGATCGAGCGTATCCGCCGTTTCTTCGACGGCATCAGCCTGCCCAGCGCGCTGCTCGACGATGCGCTCAAGCTGCTGCTGGCCGAGGTGCGCACGCGCCTGAAATACCTCTGCGACGTCGGCCTCGGCTACCTGACGCTGGACCGCCAGAGCCGCACCCTGTCGGGCGGCGAGGTGCAGCGCATCAACCTGACCACCGCGCTGGGCACCTCGCTGACCAAGACCCTGTTCGTGCTCGACGAGCCCAGCATCGGCCTGCATCCGCGCGACCTGAACCGCATCGTCGAGGCCATGCAGCGGCTGCGCGACGCCGGCAACACGCTGGTGGTGGTCGAGCACGATCCCTCGGTGATGCTGGCCGCCGATCGCCTGATCGACATGGGCCCCGGCCCCGGCGAGCGCGGCGGCAGCATCGTCTACGACGGCACGCCCGGCGAGATCCGCTCGGCCGACACGCTGACCGGCGCCTACCTGGGCGGCCGCCGCGAGGTGGCGCATGCCTCGCAATGGTCGCGCCGCGCGGTGGACGCGAACACGCCGCGGCTGGTGCTGGAAGGCGCCAGCGAGCACAACCTGCGCGACGTCACGGTCGAGATCCCGCTGCAGCGGCTGGTCTGCCTGACCGGCGTGTCGGGCTCGGGCAAGTCGACCCTGCTGCAGGACGTGCTCTATCCGGCGATGGCGCGCCACATGGGCAAGGCCACCGAGGCGCCGGGCGCGTTCCGGCGCCTGGCCGGCGCCGACCAGGTCAGCGACGTGGTGTTCGTCGACCAGTCGCCGATCGGCAAGACCACCCGCTCGAACCCGGCCAGCTACGTGGGCGCCTTCGACGAGATCCGCAAGCTGTTCGCGAAGGCGCCGCTGGCGCTGCAGCGCGGCTACGGCGCCGGCATGTTCAGCTTCAACACCGGCGAGGGGCGCTGCCCGACCTGCGGCGGCTCCGGCTTCGAGCACGTCGAGATGCAGTTCCTCAGCGACGTCTACCTGCGCTGCCCCGATTGCGACGGCCAGCGTTATCGCCCCGAGATCCTGGAGGTGCGCATCGAGCGCGGCGGCCGTTTGCTCAACGTGGCCGAGGTGCTGAACCTGACCGTCAGCGAGGCGGCGGCCTTCTTCGCCGGCGACGCCGAGGTGCTGCGCGTGCTGCAGCCGATCGTCGACGTCGGGCTCGAATACGTGAAGCTCGGCCAGCCGGTGCCGACCCTGTCGGGCGGCGAGGCCCAGCGCCTGAAGCTGGCCGGCTTCCTGGCCGAATCGGCGGCGGCGGGCAGCGTGCGCGGCAAGGCCGCCAAGGCGGCGAGCGCCGAGCGCCTGTTCATGTTCGACGAGCCCACCACCGGGCTGCACTTCGACGACATCGCCAAGCTCATGCAGGCCTTCGGCAAGCTGCTGGCGAGCGGCCATTCGCTGATCGTGATCGAGCACAACCTGGACGTGATCCGCGCCGCCGACTGGCTGATCGACCTGGGCCCGGAAGGCGGCGACGGCGGCGGCCTGGTGCTGTGCGCCGGCACCCCCGAGGACGTCGAGGCCTGCGCCGGCTCGCATACCGGCGCGGCGCTGGCGCAGTACGAGCGCGCCATGGCCGCCGAGGCGGAGCTTGCCGAGCACGGCGTGCCGCTGCAGGCCAAGCTCAACGCGGTGCGCGAGCGGCGCGCCATCGAGGGCGAGGACGTGGTGCGCATCGTCAACGCGCGCGAGCACAACCTGAAGTCGCTCGACGTCGACATCCCGCACGGCAAGTTCAACGTGATCACCGGCGTGTCCGGCTCGGGCAAGTCGACGCTGGCCTTCGACATCCTGTTCCACGAAGGGCAGCGCCGCTACCTCGAATCGCTGAACGCCTACGCGCGCTCGATCGTGCAGCCGGCCGGGCGCCCCGAGGTGGATGCCGTGTACGGCATCCCGCCCACCGTGGCGATCGAGCAGCGCCTGTCGCGCGGCGGCCGCAAGAGCACGGTGGCCACCACCTCCGAGGTCTGGCACTTCCTGCGCCTGCTGTACGTGAAGCTGGGCCTGCAGCACTGCATCCACGACGGCACGCCGGTCACCTCGCAGACGGTGGAGTCGATCGCCGCGCAACTGCTGCGCGACCATCGCGGCCAGCACGTCGGGCTGCTCGCGCCGCTGGTGGTCAACCGCAAGGGCGTCTATACCGACCTGGCCAAGTGGGCCAAGGCGCGCGGCAACTCGCACCTGCGCGTGGACGGCGAATTCGTGCCGGTCGACCCCTGGCCCAAGCTCGACCGCTTCCGCGAACACACCATCGAGCTGCCGGTGGCCGACCTGGTGGTGTCGCCCGACAACGAGGCCGAGCTGCGCCGCCGCCTGGACGAGACACTCGAGATCGGCAAGGGCGTGCTGCACCTGCTCGCGCCGCTCGACGGCCTGGGCGAGGCGCTGGCCGGGCGCGGGGCGACCGCGCGGATCGGCCAGACCAAGGTGCTGTCGGTCAAGCGCGCCTGCCCGGTGTGCGGCACCAGCTATCCCGAGCTGGACCCGCGCATGTTCTCGTACAACAGCAAGCATGGCTGGTGCACCACCTGCGTGGGCACGGGCCTGGCGCTCACGCGCGAGCAGCGCGCCGCCTACGACGACACGGTGCTGGGCGCCGAGGACGGCCGCGGCCGCGAGCAGACCCTGCCGTCCGAGGAGCAGGAACCGGAAGGCCTGGGCGACCAGCCCTGCCCGGATTGCCATGGCACGCGCCTGAATCCCTCGGCGCGCGCCGTCACCTTCGACGCGCACTCGATCGTCGAGGTCGCGCAATGGACCGTCTCGCAGACGCGCGAGTGGATCGACGCGCTGCGGCTCGAGGGGCGCGACGCGCAGATCGCGCGCGACATCGTCAGCGAGATCGGCAGCCGCCTGGCCTTCCTGGAGGAAGTCGGGCTCGGCTACCTGAGCCTGGACCGCGCCGCGCCCAGCCTGTCGGGCGGCGAGGCGCAGCGCATCCGGCTGGCCGCGCAGCTCGGCAGCAACCTGCAGGGCGTCTGCTACGTGCTCGACGAGCCGACCATCGGCCTGCACCCGCGCGACAACCAGATCCTGCTGAACGCGCTGCGCAAGCTCGGCGACAAGGGCAATACGCTGGTGGTGGTCGAGCACGACGAGGACACCATCCGCCGCGCCGATCACGTGATCGACGTCGGCCCCGGCGCCGGCAAGCGCGGCGGCACGGTGGTCGCGCAGGGCGGCGTGGCCGACCTGTCCGCGCAATCGGCCTCGCTGACCGGCCGCTACCTGGCCGAGCCGATCGTGCATCCGCTGCAGTCGCGCCGCAGCGTGGTGCCGCCGGGCCGCAAGGGCGCGCAGGCGGTGCCGGAGCAATGGCTGACCGTGCATGGCGGCAAGCTGCACAACCTGCGCGAGGTCACGGTGGGGATTCCGCTGGCGCGGCTGGTGGCGGTGACGGGCGTGAGCGGCTCGGGCAAGTCCACCTTGGCGCGCGACGTGCTGATGGCCAACCTGCTCGACGCGGTGGGGCGCTCGGTGCTGTCCTCGCCGGCCACGCGCCGCGCGCGCAAGGCCGCCGG
>NZ_VWWK01000255.1:0-7438 GCF_011753035.1 Burkholderia sp. Ax-1720
CGCGCCGCCGCCGTTGCGCGAATCGCTGCCGCGCGGGGACGCGCCGCGTGAATCGGGCGAGCCGCGATGCGCGCCGGCATGGCCGGCGGCGCGATTGTCCGGCTGCACCGCGCCGCCCTTCTCATGCACGGCGTTCGGGCTTTCTCCATGCGGCTGGGAAGCACCCGAGGGCAATTGCGAGCGTCCCGGCACGCCCGGCGCGATGTTCTGGGCCGAAGCCGCGCCCGGCGCGCCGGCCGCCGCCGCGAACGCGCCCGCCGTGACGACGATGCGCAGGATGGCTCGATATCGGCTGTTCATGGCGTTCTCCTCCCAAGTGGATTGATAGGAACGCCAGCAGCAAGCCGCGTTCCGCCGCGCCAGCGACGCGGGCATCGCGCTTGCGCGCTCGATGTGTCATCACCTTGACCGCGCGAGCCACCATGAAGCCGACATCCCCACCCGAATCCCCCTCTTCCCCCGGCGAGCAGCCTGTCGAGGTCCGTCGCGGCCAGGTCGAGTCGATGCTCTCGCGCAAGGCGTTTCGCGAACGCTATCGCGCGCGCTTCCACGATCCGGCCTTTCGCGGCGAGGATGCCGCCATTGCGCGGCTCGAGGCGATCGCCTGGGACGCCTATTCGAACGGGCGCAAGTCGCCGCTCACGCACGCGGCCGGCCCCGGCTTCGCCGATCCCGGCTACGCGCTCTCGGACGAATGGCGCGCCGCGCGCGAGCGGATCGAACAGGCACAGGCGCGGCAAGCCGATCCGGCCTCGCCCTCGCGCGTGCTGGTGGTCAACGCGTCCTCGCGCAACGACTACACCTGCCCGGGCGAGATGTCGAAGAGCTTCCGGCTCAGCGGCATCCTGCGCGAAACGCTGGAAAACCGCGGCTGCGAGGTCGACCTGCTCGACCTGTCGCGGCTCGCCTCCGATCCCGACCTGCACATCCATCCCTGCAAGGGCTGCGTGTCCAGCGCGATGCCGCTGTGCCACTGGCCCTGCAGTTGTTATCCGAACCACTCGCTGGGCCAGGTGAACGACTGGATGAACGAGATCTACGCGTGCTTCGCGGCCTGCCACGGCGTGATCTTCGTCACGCCGGTGTACTGGTACCAGGTCAGCAGCCCGCTGAAGCTGATGATCGACCGGCTGGTCTGCGCCGACGGCGGCAATCCCGATCCGAGCTCGACGCACGGCAAGCAGGTCGAAGCGGCCAAGCGGCTCGAGCTGGCCGGCTGGGATTATCCGAAGCACCTGGCCGGGCGCGCCTATGGCGTGATCGTGCACGGCGACGTGGCCGGCATCGAGCCCTCGCGTCGCGCGCTGAGCGACTGGCTGGACTGGACCGGCCTGGTCGAATCGGGCGCGAAATCGCGCCTGGATCGCTACATCGGCTATTACGAGCCCTATGCCACCAGCCACGCGACGCTCGATCGCGACGAGGCGCTGCAGCAGGAAACCGCGAACGTCGCCGAGGCGGTGGCGGCCAACGTGGCGCGGCTGCGCCAGGGTCATGCACCGCCCGACGCCGAACTGCCGACGCCGCGTGCCAAGTAGCGCGGCGCAGGCCGATCCGCTTCATCGGCCCGCGCCGCCCATCCGTTTCGCCAATCCTTTGTAGCGAGTGCTCGTTCACCACTTCCGCGCCGCGCCAGCCGTCACGACGGGCCGCGGCGCACGCGCGGCGCGCGGCGGCACGCCCCCTGCTGCCTCGTGACAGGCAAACCCGGCCACGGCAACCGCCGCGCGCCCCAATCCAGTCACCGGGAGCCACCATGAAAGCACTTGTCTACGAAGGGCCGAGAAACGTCACGGTCAGGAACATGCCGGACGCGAGGATCGAGAAACCGACCGACGTGCTGGTGAAGATCACCACCACCAATATCTGCGGATCGGACCTGCACATGTACGAGGGCCGCACCGACATGGAAGCCGGCCGCATCCTCGGCCACGAGAACCTCGGCGTGGTGATCGAGGTCGGCCAGGGCGTGGAGCGCGTCAAGGTGGGCGACCGCGTCTGCCTGCCCTTCAACATCGGCTGCGGCTTCTGCAAGAACTGCGAGCGCGGCCTGACCGGCTTCTGCCTGACCGCCAACCCCGGCATGGCCGGCGCGGCCTATGGCTTCGCCGGCATGGGCCCCTACAGCGGCGGCCAGGCCGAGCTGCTGCGCGTGCCCTTCGGCGACTTCAACTGCCTGCTGCTGCCGCCCGACGCCGAGGAAAAGGAGAACGACTACGTGATGCTGTCGGACATCTTCCCCACCGGCTATCACGCCACCATGCTGGCCGGCGTCGAACCCGGCGACAGCGTGGTGATCTACGGTGCGGGGCCGGTCGGACTGATGGCGGCGATGTCGGCGCGCCTGCGCGGCGCCGCCAAGGTGATGGTGGTCGACACCCATGCCGACCGGCTCGCGCTGGCCGAGCGGCTCGACGCGATCCCGATCGACGACAGCGACGGCGGCGCGATCGATCGCGTGCTGGAGCTGACCGGCGGCGAAGGCGCCGATCGCGGCTGCGAATGCGTCGGCTACCAGTGCAGTTGCCACGGCCGCGAGGTGCCGCATGCCACGCTCAATGCGCTGGTCAAGGCAGTGCGGCCGACCGGCGGAATCGGCGTGGTGGGCGTGTTCGTGGCCGAGGATCCGGGCTCGCCGGACAAGCTGGCCCAGCAGGGCAAGCTGGCCTTCGACTTCGGCCCGTTCTGGATGAAGGGCCAGCGCATCGCCACCGGGCAGGCCAACGTCAAGGCCTACAACCGCAAGCTGCGCGACCTGATCCAGGCCGGCCGCGTGCAGCCCTCGCGGATCATCTCGCACGAATTGCCGCTGGAGCAGGCGCCGGAAGGCTACCGGAAGTTCGATGCGCGCGAGGACGGCTGGACCAAGGTGGTGCTCAAGCCGGCCGCGTAGGCGGCGACGATCGCGGCATCGATGGCGGCATGGCCGGCGGCGTGCCGCGCCTCCTCGCGAGACAGGCGGCGAGCGGCTCGCCGCCGCGTTTCAACGACGCCGCACGGCCGCCACGAACAGCCCGAGCGCGACCACCAGCAGCGCGATGCAGCCGATCCGCTCGACCAGCGCCATCGCGCTCGACACGCCCGCGCCGGACGTGCCGGCGAAGATGCCGAAGCCGCGCACGCCGGCGATGACCGCCACCAGCAGACAGACGGCCGCGTAGCGCAGCATGGCCAGCGGCCGGCCCCGGCTCGATGCCGGCTCGGTGGGCTGCTCAGGCATGGCGCGCGCCGTGCGGGCCACGATCCGCTGCCCGCCCCGGCAGGGTCCGCCGGGCCGCGTTGACCGGCAGCGGCGGCACGCGTTCGGGATCGCGCAGCGGTTCGGGGGGCGTCTCGGGCAGGTCGTCCTGCTCCGGCAGGTCCTCGACGTCGGGATCGGGCATCGGCGGGATCTGGGTCGGGGACATGCGGAAGGTCCGGCCGGAATGGATTCGGTTCATCGTCGCTCCTGTGGGCGGTGGGTGAAGCCAGGAAGCGCGCAAGACATGTACCGCGGATAGTGCGCTGCGCGGCGGCACCGATGGCGCTCGATTGCGCCGGCAATGCAATGCCGGCCGACAGGATCGATCGCGCCGGCAGCGATCCGAGCGATCGCATCGCTCGCCGGCGCGATTCCGCCCCTGGTCACCGCATCGAAGCGGGCCTCGTCGCTCCGGCCTGACGCATCAAGGCGCGCGTCATGGCGCGCCGCTGGAGCGGGCCTTGATTCGCCGCGCTCACGGTCAATTGCCGTTGGCGGGACGATTGCCGCTGCCGGCGCCCGACATGCTGCTGCCCGCGCCGCCGGGCGCCATCGGGTGCATGCCGGGGTCGGTGCGGCTGCGCATCGCCGCGCCGCTGTCCTGGCCCTGTGTGCCCGAGGCCGGGTAATGCGGATCCTCGCCGCGCGCGCCGGGCGGGGTGCGCGTCGGCGCCTGGGTGGTATCGGTCGGCGCGGGCCGCATGGTGGTCTGTGCCTGGGCGCCGGCGGACATGCCGGCCAGCACCAGCAGCGAAGCGGCCGTGGCCGCGCGAAGCAAGGGTCGGGGGATGCGATGCATGGGAAGGATCTCCTTCGGACTGAGGAAATCCAGGGCACGCAATGGGTGTTCCGGAGATGTGACAGATCGGCGACAAGCCGGCGAGGCATCCCGGCTGCACGACGATGGCCAGCGGCAGGGCCCGGATCCATCGCCGCGCGAGGAACCGGGGCGCGGCACGGCCGGCGGTTTTGACAAGTCTTGCAGAAAGTACCGCGTCATCCGACGCGCCGACGCGCATCGATGCCGCCATCAGCCCCGCCCGCGCTCCCGCTTGCCCGGCGCGGGCGTCGAGCCGGGTTCGTCCGAGTGGGTGACGGTGCGGCGCTCGGGCGTCAACACCACCGAGGCACCGCCGATCGGTTCGACCGCGATCCGGTTGTCCACGCTCGCCACCGCGGGGCATTGCGCGGCGGCATGGCCGATCGCCTCGCGCAGCGCGTCGGTCGGCACCTTGCCTTCCAGCGTGACGTGCGCCTGGCGCACGGCGATCGAGACGCGGCCCGCGCCGGCATCCAGAACCGGGGCGATCGCCTCGCGCACCGCGCGGTCGATCCCGGCATCGTCGTCGCGGCCCTCGCGCGGGACCGCCGGATTGTGCGGATCGTTGCGCGGCGCGCCGGGCTCGTCGTCCGCGCCGGAGGCCGCCGTCATCAGGCTCGGCCCCGCCCCGCCTGCGGCGGGCCCCTCGGTGATCGGGAGCGCGCCGAGGCGGCGCCAGTCCAAGCCCGCATGATGCGCGGCGAAATGAAGTCGGAATGTCATGGTGGCCTCCACGAAACAGGGTGGTCGGGGGTAATCGGCGATTCGCGCGGCTGGCTCTCGAGCGCGGGGCCATCGCGCGATCAACGCCATCGATACGCAATCAACACGCAAGCATCGTGCCGCCCTCTCCCGGGCACATCGATTGCGCGAAAGCGGGATTCCAGCCGATCCTCCGGAGTCCAGATGAACGTGCCCCAGTTGCGCATCCAGCCCCTGCCATTCGACCCGATGTTCGAGCGGATCCCCGACGATGAGGCCGACACCACCCGGCAACTGCTTGCCGCCCTCGAGGACATCCAGGCCACCACCTCGCGCGACTACGCGCATGCGGTGCGCAGCGTGCATGCCAAGAGCCACGGCCTGCTGGAAGGCGAACTGACGGTGGACGGCGAGCTTCCGCCGGCGCTGGCGCATGGCGTGTTCGCGCGTCGCGGCAGCTATCCCGTGACGCTGCGCCTGTCGACCAACCCCGGCGACGTGCTGGACGACGCGGTATCGACGCCGCGCGGCCTGGCGCTGAAGATCGCCGAGGTCGACGGCGAACGCCTGCCGGGCAGCGAGGTGCATACCACGCAGGACTTCGTGATGGTCAACGCCCCGGCGTTCGCGGCGGCGACACCGAAGGCCTTCGTGCGCAGCCTGGCGATGCTGTCGAAGACCACCGATCGCGCGCCCGGCGGCAAGAAGGCGCTGTCGGCCGTGATGCGCGGCGCCGAACGCGCGCTCGAAGCGCTCGGCGGCGAAAGCGCGATGCTGAGGAATCTCGGCGGCCATCCGGCCACGCACATCCTCGGCGAGCGCTTCTACACCTGCGCGCCCTGCCTGCACGGGCCGTATTTCGCCAAGCTCGCCGTGGTGCCGGTGTCGCCGGAACTGCTGGCCTTGCGGGACGCGCCGATCGACCTGAAGGGCCGGCCGAACGCCTTGCGCGAGGAAGTCGAGGCCTTCTTCGCCGTGCACGGCGGCGAATGGGAGCTGCGCGTGCAGTTGGCCACCGACATCGAGAAGATGCCGATCGAGGATGCCTCGGTGGTCTGGCCGGAAGACCTGAGCCCGTATCTGCGCGTCGCGACGATCCGCGTGGCGCCGCAACCGGCCTGGAGCGGAGCGCGCTCGGCGGCGATCGACGACGGCATGGTGTTCAGCCCCTGGCACGGGCTGGCCGCGCATCGTCCGCTGGGCGGCGTGATGCACGTGCGCCGCAGCCTCTACGAAGCTTCCGCCGCGTATCGCAGCCGCTTCAACGGCTGCCCGGTACACGCTTGATACGCGCGGCGCCAGCCACGCCGCCGCCCCGGCTTCGGGCGAGGCAAGGCGCGCCGCATGGCACCGCATCGAAGCGGCTCGCCATAGGTGCACGACGGGGCACGGTCGTTGCGTCGACAACGAACCACGCGCCGGCGAACACCACGGCACCCGACTTTCATCTGCCAGGAGGAACCGATCCATGACCGATCACACCGACCAGACCACCATGCGCGACCCGCTCACCCAGTACCCGCGCCCCGACTTCGAGAAGCAGCCGCAACCGGCGCCGGGCCTGGCCCGCGAGATGCGCCCGAAGCCCGACCACGGCGAGCAGAGCTATCGCGGCTCGGGCCGCCTGAAGGGCCGCCGCGCCCTGATCACCGGCGCCGACAGCGGCATCGGCCGGGCCGTGGCGATCGCCTTCGCGCGCGAGGGCGCGGACCTCGCCCTGAACTACCTGCCCAGCGAGGAAGCCGACGCGCGCGAGGTGGTGGAGCTGGTCGAGGCGGCCGGCCACAAGGCCATCGCGCTGCCCGGCGACATCGGCGAGGAGGCCTTCTGCCAGCGGCTGGTCGACGAGGCCGTGGCCAACCTCGGCGGGCTCGACATCCTCGTCAACGTGGCCGGCAAGCAGGTCTATGTCGAGAAGATCGCCGACCTGCCCACCGAGCAACTCGAGGCCACCTTCCGCACCAACGTGTTCGCGATGTTCTGGCTCTGCAAGGCGGCCCTGCCGCATCTGCCGCCGGGCGCGACCATCATCAACACCACCTCGATCCAGAGCTACCAGCCCAGCCCCGGCCTGCTCGACTACGCGTCGACCAAGGCCGCCATCACCGCCTTCACGCACGCCTTCGCCAAGCAGGTGATCGACCAGGGCGTGCGCGTCAACGCGGTGGCGCCGGGGCCGATCTGGACCCCGCTGCAGCCGAGCGGCGGCCAGCCCCAGGAAAAGGTCGAGGTGTTCGGCTCGGAAGCGCCCATCAAGCGCCCGGGTCAGCCGGCCGAGCTCGCGCCCGTCTACGTGCTGCTGGCCTCGCAGGAATCGAGCTACGTGACCGGCGAGGTGTATGGCGTGACCGGCGGCAATCATCTGCCCTGAGCGGCGGCGCGGGGAAAAATGACAAGGCGGGCAATTTCCGCCGGGTTGCGGAATCGACGCGGCCGGCACGCGCCTGCCCCGGTGCCGGGCGTGCCCGGCACCGGGAGCCGGCATCGCGCTTGCTCGCCGATATCGATCACGGCATGAACAGGGAGGGACCATGACGCCAAGCCCGCAAACCCAGCCTCGCAGCGATCCGCCGCGGCAACCGGCGCCGCGCCGCCCGGCCGCGGCGCGTGCCCCGGCGCAAGCCGCCCGGCGCGATCGCGTTCCGGATCTCGCCGAGCTCGATGCCCTGCTGGCC
>NZ_VWWK01000256.1:0-7405 GCF_011753035.1 Burkholderia sp. Ax-1720
CGGCCGGCGACGCGCTCGGCGCGCTGCTGGCCGCGCTGACGCTGGCGCTCGGCATCGCGCTGCAGGTGCTGGCCTGCCTGCTGACGCTGCGCAGCCTGCCCGATCCGTCCGCGCAATGGTTGAGCGGCCTGCCGGTCGATGCCGGCGCCGCGGCCGCGGCGGCCGAGGCCAATACGCGGGTGTTCGCGCTGTGCCTGCTGGTGCAGCTGCTGGCCGCGCTGTTCGCCGCCACCGGCAGCGCGCGGCTGTTGCCGCGCCGGCTCAGGCCCGTTACCTGGCGCGGCCTGCTGCTGCTCGGCTTTCTCGACTTCGCGGTGCCCCTGGGCGGCATCCTCTGCACGCTCGGCGCCTTCCTGCTGTCGCGCGTGCTGCCGGCCAACCGCGCGAGCCTGGCCGTCAACACGGTGGAGGAGCCCGAATTCGCCGAGTACCTGATCGGCTCGGTGTCCTACGGCCGCGGCGCGCGGCTCAAGGCCGAGCTGCGCAATGCCGAGGCCAGCGTCGATTTCCGCATGACGGCGCTGCTTGCGATGCAGTCGCTGCCGGTGCGCACCGTCTCGCCGATCCTGCAGGAGATGCTGGCCGACCCGCTCGACGACATCCGCCTGCTGGCCTACGGCAGCCTGGAGAGCAAGGAGAAGGCCCTGACCCAGCGCATCACGGCCGAGCGCGCCGTGCTCGACGCGCCCGGCGGCGCGGCGCGCTCCGGCGTCGAGCGGGCCCGCTCGAACAAGGTGCTGGCCGAGTTGTACGGCGAGCTGATCTACCAGCAACTGGTGACGGGCGACGTCTACGACAACGCGATCTCGCAGGCCGAGCGCTACGCCGAGGCGGCGCTCGCGCTGATCCCCGAGGATGCCGCGCTGTGGCGCTTGCGCGGCCGGCTGGCGCTGCTGCGCCGCGAGCTCGACGCGGCCGACGCGATGCTGCAGCGCGCGATCGACTGCGGCTTCCCGCGCGACCGGTTGCTGCCCTACCTGGCCGAGGCCGCCTACTGGCGCCGCGATTTCCCGCGCGTGCGCAGCCTGCTGGGTGCGATGGACCGGCATGCCGTCACGCCGACCCTGCAGGCCGCCCTCGATTTCTGGCAACCGGCCGCCGCCGGCGCCCCCCGCGTATGAGTTCCACCATGACCACACCGGCCACGCCCGCGCTGCCGCGCGCCACCTCCGCCGACGTGCTGCTGCTGCTCGAGGGCACCTTTCCCTACGTGAGCGGCGGCGTGTCGAGCTGGGTCAACCAGATGATCCGCGCCTTCCCGGAGCACAGCTTCGCGCTGTGCTTCCTCGGCAGCCGCCCGCAGGACTACGTCAAGCAGCAGTACGCGCTGCCCGACAACGTGGTGCATCTGGAAACCCACTATCTCTACGATTTCGCGCCGCCGCCGCTGGTGAAGAAGATGGGCGGCGACGCCGAGGCCTTCGCGCGCTCGGCGAAGCTGCACGAGACCATGCGCAACCCGGCGATGCGCGAGGTGGGCGCGCAACTGCTCAAGTCGATGCTCACGGACCTGAAGCCGGGCGGCGCGCTCGGCGAGGACGCCTTCCTGTATTCGAAGCAGGCCTGGGATTTCCTCACCGACCAATACCGCAAGCACTGCACCGATCCGTCCTTCGTCGACTACTTCTGGACCGTGCGCATCATGCACAAGCCGCTCTGGCAGCTCGCGCGCGTAGCCGAGGGGCTGCCGGCGGCCAAGGTGCTGCATACCGTGTCGACCGGCTACGCGGGTTTCCTCGGCGCGCTTGCGCATTACCGCAGCGGGCGGCCGCTGCTGGTTTCCGAGCACGGCATCTACACCAAGGAACGCAAGATCGACCTGTTCCAGAGCGAGTGGATCCGCGACAACCGCAGCATCTTCGAGCGCGACGTCTCGCAGGTCGGCTATTTCCGCGATCTCTGGGTGCGCTTCTTCCAGGCCCTGGGCCGCGCCTGCTACGACGCGGCCAGCGACATCATCGCGCTCTACGAGGGCAACCGGCAGCGCCAGATCCTCGACGGCGCGCCGGCCGCGCGCACCGGCACGATCCCGAACGGCGTGAACCTGGCGCGTCTCGCGCCGCTGCGTGCGCAACGCGCCGCGGCGGTGCCCAAGACGCTGTGCCTGATCGGCCGGGTGGTGCCGATCAAGGACATCAAGACCTTCATCCGCGCCATGCTGACCGTGCTGCGCCGCATGCCCGAGGCCGAGGCCTGGATCGCCGGCCCCGAGGACGAGGATCTCGCCTACGCGCAGGAATGCCGCGCGCTGGTGGACAGCCTCGGGCTCGCGGACAAGGTGAAGTTCCTCGGCTTCCAGAAGATCGACGAACTGCTGCCCAAGTGCGGGCTGCTGGTGCTCAGCTCGATCTCGGAGGCGCTGCCGCTGGTGGTGCTGGAGGGCTTCGCGGCCGGCGTGCCCTCGGTGACCACCGACGTGGGCTCCTGCCGGCAGTTGATCGAAGGCCTGCCCGGCGAGGACGCGGCGCTCGGCGCGGCCGGGCGGGTGGTGCAGATCGCCGACCCGCGCGCGCTGGCCGAGGCCGCCATCGAGCTGTTCCAGGACGACAACTGGCACGCCGCGCAGCGCGCCGGGGTGGCGCGCGTGGAGCGCTACTACACGCAGGAGCAGATGATCGGCGCCTATCGCACGCTGTACCGGCGCCTGGCGGATGCGCCGGCGCAGCCGGCCGCGGACGGGCCGCCGGCCTGCGCGGCGCACTGAGGAGGGCGGCGAACCATGGCCGGAATCGGATTCGAGCTGCGCAAGATGCTCCGTCGCAACACGCTGACGGGGCTGATGCAGGCCTATACCTACGCGGGGCTGATCGGCGCCGGGCCCTGGGTGCTGTCGATCGTCGGGATCCTGCTGATCGGCGTGCTGAGCGTGCCCTTCGTCAAGCCGAACGGCGCGGTCACGCAGTTCCAGGTGTCGGTCACCTACCTGATCGCGGTCTCGCTGGTGCTGACCGGGCCGCTGCAGCTCTGGTACACGCGCTTCACCTCGGACCGCCTGTTCGAGAAGCGGCGCGAGCTGGTGCTGCCGAACTTCCACGCGGTGATGCTGGTGGTGACGGCCGCCTCGGCCCTGATCGGCGCGCTGCTGGCGCTGTTCGCGTTCGGCGGCCAGACCGCCGGCTACCGGCTGCTGATGCTGGCCGGCTTCGTGGTGATGAGCAATATCTGGATCGCCACCATCTTCCTGTCGGGCATGAAGCGCTACGTGGCGATCATCGTGGTGTTCTTCGTCGGCTACGCGGCCACCGCGCTGGCCGCGCTGGCGCTCAAGGGCTTCGGGCTGACGGGCCTGCTGGCCGGCTTCGTGGCGGGCCAGGCGGTGCTGCTGTGCGGCCTGCTCGGGCTGATCTACCGCGATTTCGACAGCGACCGCTTCATCTCCTTCGAGATCTTCGAGAAGCGCTACCGCTATCCCTCGCTGATGCTGATCGGTTTCCTCTACAACCTCGGCATCTGGATCGACAAGTTCATGTTCTGGTACTCGGCGGGCACCGGCCAGCCGGTGATCGGGCCGCTGCGCGCCTCGATCATCTACGACATCCCGGTGTTCCTCGCCTACCTGGCGATCATCCCGGGCATGGCGGTGTTCCTGCTGCGCATCGAGACCGACTTCGTCGAGTACTACGACGCGTTCTACGACGCGGTGCGCGAGGGCGCCTCGCTGCAGCACATCGAGCGCATGCAGCGCGCCATGGTGGAGGCGCTGCGCGAGGGCGTGTGGGAGATCCTGAAGATCCAGGGGATGGCCGCGCTGATCCTGTTCGCGGCCGCGCCGACCCTGCTGCGCTGGCTGGGGATTCCGGCGCTCTACCTGCCGCTGCTCTATATCGACGTGATCGCCGCCAGCATGCAGGTGGTGTTCATGGGCATCATCAACGTGTTCTTCTACCTCGACAAGCGCCGCATCGTGCTGTGGCTGGTGGGTGCCTTCGTGGTGCTGAACGTGGTGCTGACCGCGCTGACGCTGGCCTCGAATCCCGCCGCCTACGGCTATGGCTTCGCGCTCGCGCTGTTCGTGGTGATGCTGGCGAGTCTCTACTGGCTCGATCGCAAGCTCGACACGCTCGAATACGAGACCTTCATGCTGCAGTGAGCGCTGCCGTCAGCGCTTCGTGCGGGCGGGCCCGGCCTGCGCCCGGGACGCCCGCCTCGGTGCCTCAGCCGACGGCGCCCGGGTGGAACGCGGACAGCGACACCACGCCGTCCGGCGCCAGTTGCAGCACCGCCTGCCGCGCGCCGTGCTCGATGCGGAACGAGCAGGTCGCGCCGTCCTGGCCCATCACGCCGCGCTCGACCGGGTTCGCCGCCAGCAGCTCGCCGGCCGCCGCCAGGTAGCGCTCCACCAGGTGCCGCGCCTCGTGGGCGGCCTGGTCGCGGTAGCCGCCATGGCGGACCATCTGCTGCGCGCCGCGTGAAAGGCGCGCGAAACCGAGCATCCGCCCTTGCCGCAGCCAGGCCTGCACCGCGGCGGCCACCGCCGACGGGCCGACCAGCCCGCCGACCTGCGGGCAGTCGAGCGCGCCGAACAGCAGCGGCAGCAGCGCCTGCACCGCCGAGCGCGCCGCGTCCCGGCGCTGCGCCGCATTGGTGGCGGCGTGGTTGCCGAGACCGTCGACGCGGTCGAGGTAGAGCCGGAAGTAATCGCAGAATTCCTGGGGCGTGCGCGCCATCTCGATGCCGAAGGCCGCCGCCTCGCGCTGCAGGTATTCGGCATGGCCCGCCAGCTCCGGCAGTTGCCCGAGCGCGGCCAGCGCCAGGCTGCCGTCGAGGTCGAGGGCCTGGAACAGCGGCGCGGTTTCCACCCCCAGCTGGGCCAGCCAGCCGGTGCCGGTGGCGAGTTCCTCGCGCGGCAGCAGGTGATGCGCATCGAGCACCGCGCGCGAGCGCGACACGGCGAAGTCCGAGTCGTCGCCGGCCTCGACGATCGCCAGCGCGCGCAGGTCGGCCAGGCTCAGCGTCAGCAGCTTGACCGGGCTGACCAGCAGTTGCAGCGTCGGCAGCAAGGTCAGCGGCGAGGCGTGCAGGCCGCGTTGCACGCCGTCCAGCAGATGCGTCTCGTCGGGGAACTCGTAGCGGGCGCTGGGCGAGGCGACGGCCCAGGCGAGCCACTCGATGCCGCCGTCGACGAAGGCGAGCGCGATCCGCGAGGGTTCCGACAAGCTGCCGAGGCCTTGCTGCAGCCGGCCTGAAACGATGACGGTCATGGGTGACTCCTGCTGGATGGAAGCGCGGGCGGCGAGCCGGGCGGGGCCTCGGCCTCGCCGGCGCCGCGCCGGTCATTGGAAGATACGCGTCGTGGCTTCGCCGGTAGCGGCGGTGTCGATCGAATACAGCGTGGCCACGCCCATCACGGTGGCGGCCTGGGCGGTGATGTTCTGTTGCTGCTGGGCCGTGGTGGCGTTGTGGGCGGCGTTGGCGAGCGCCTGCTCGGTCGCCGCGAAGAGATTGCCCATCGCGATGGCGGGGGCATCGCCGAGCACCCCGGTATCGGCCTGGGTGACGGCATCGGTGATCTGCTTGTCGACGGCGGTCGGGAATGCCATGTTCGCTGCTCCTCGGTGAGGCGGCGCGAGCCGGCGCGCGCCGCGCGCACATGGTGGCACGTCGGGCCGGGCCGCGCCAGCGTGTAAACCTGGGCCTGGGCTCGAGCTTCGCGCGCCGGGGCGGCTGCCGGCCTTCAGCGGCCGTCGCTGCCCTTGCGCTGGCGCTTGGTGGCGTACATGGCCTGGTCGGCGCGGTCGATCAGGCCCGTCATGTCGACCCCGTCGTCGGGCAGGATCGCGATGCCGACGCTCACGCCGAGATCGAGCTGGTGGCCCTCGAACTCGAAGGGCTCGGCCACCGTTTCGGTCATCCGCTCGCTCTGCCGCTCGGCATCCAGGCGGCCGCCGATGCCGGGCAGGATCACGCCGAACTCGTCGCCGCCGACGCGCGCCACCGTATCCGAGCGCCGCACCGAGCGGGCGATGCGCAGCGCCGCCTCGCGGATCGCGGCGTCGCCGGCGCGATGGCCGAAGCGGTCGTTGATCGGCTTGAGGCCGTCCAGGTCGAGGTTGAGGATGCCGAGCGCGCCTTCCGAGTGCTGCGCCACCTGCACCGCCTGGCGCAGGCGGTCGTAGAACAGCGCGCGGTTGGGCAGGCCGGTCAGTGCGTCGTGAGTGGCGCGCAGGTAGAGCTCGTTGGTCTCGTTGTGGGCGGCATGGAACATCGCCGCCGCGATCAGCTCCGACATCAGCTTCAGTACCTGGATGTCGGCCTCGTCGAAGGCGGCGACCTCGGGCGACATCACCTTCAGCACGCCCACCGTGGTGTCGAGGTGGCGCAGCGGGGTGACCAGCATCGAGCGCAGGCCGACGCGGCGGCAGGCGGCGCGGTCGACGCGATCGTCGGTTTCGGAATCGTCGCAGCGCATGATCTCGCCGGTCTGCACGCACAGGCCCGACAGGCTGCCGGCACGCTTCAGGCGCAGCCCGAGCAGGTCGGCGGCGATGCCGGCGGTGGCGCGGTAGACCATGTCGTCCTGCTCGGCGAGTTCGATCACCGCGCCCTGGGCGCCGGTCAGGCGTCGGCCGCGTTCGGCGACGAAGGCCATCACGCTGCCGAGATCGAGGCCGAGTTTCGCGATCTCGGTCTGGGCGTGAACGATTTCGAGCAGCGTTTCGGCCGAAGGGGAGGACGAGGGCGGAGGCTGGAGCGACACGGAGCTTTCCTGCGTGGGGATGCCTGGGCGCGGCGGCCGATCGGCGGGCGCGGCCGGCATCGGGTGGAACCGGAGCGATCGCGCGATGCTCGCCGGTGGACTGGCGCCGCGCTTGCGCGAAGCATAATGCAAATCGGGCCGCCGGTGAGCCCCCTGGCGTGAATGTATCGATGCAGCCCGGGCGGCATCGATGCGGGCGCCGGCCCGGCGTCTTTTCGTGACGATATCGGCCGGCGCGAAGCCTTGTGGAAAGGTGTTTTCGAAAGCCCGTTGAAGTGGCTTCGAAGGTTTGGGGCGCGGCCGCGTTTTCCTCATACGCGAAAGCGCCGCGGCGGTTCGCGTGGCGATGCCTGGGTTCGCGGATGTACGTTCCGCTGGATCGCTTCGTGAAATGCTGGACCGATTCATGCCGCGCGGCGGCATCTCGTGCAGCAGGTCCAGTCCACAGGAGCGGTGCGTCAATGGTCAGTCTCGTCAACGGTAACTTCAGCATGGGCCCGGGCCCGGTGATCCCTTCCGCCAGCGGGCCGCTGGGCGGCGCCGCGCAGCCCGGCGACGCCTCGGCGCTCGGCGGCGCCGATCCGCAGACGCTCGGCGCGGTGCTGGGCATGCTGATGCAGGCGCTGCAGCAACTGCAGGCCGCCATCGGCAAGGGGGACGACGGCGGCAGCGGCGAGGGCGCCCCGGGTGGCGCGCCCTCGATGCCGG
>NZ_VWWK01000257.1:0-7382 GCF_011753035.1 Burkholderia sp. Ax-1720
GTCGCTGTTGCCGAGGATGCGCGCGACGTCGCCCGTGCAGGGCGCGGCCGGCACCATCGGGAAGGCGCGGCCGAGCCGGTCGACCGCGGGCCCGGTCAGGCCGCACCAGGCGCCGCTGCCGCACACCTGCGGCGGCAGCACGAAGCGCCAGGCCGGGCCGTTGCGCCAGGACTCGCCCCAGCGTTCGCCGAGCTCGCGCCGGCCGGTCTCGACCGCGCGCTGGAAATGCCGATCCCAGGCCTCGATGAAATCGACCGGCAGGCGCCGCTTCACGAAATCGCCGGCGCCCGGCAGCTTGCCGTAGAACCCCACGCCGCCGCTCATCGCGGGCACCTGAAGCGACGCACCGCGTCATTGAGGAAGGGATTGCGCAGGCTGGCGGGCTGGATCGTCAGCTTCACGGGATGGCCGGCGAAGTCGTAGCTGGCCGTGAAGCGCAGCTCGCCCTCCTTCTGCAGGCGCCCCGCGTCGAGCGCATGGAACAGCGACCAGTCGCCGTCGAACTTGTAGGGCGTGCCGACCGGGTGGTTCGAGCCGTCGAAGGCGCTGATCACCACATGGCCGGGCTGCGGGCCGGGCCAGCTCATCGAGCTGGAGGCCACGCTGGCGGCATTGGCGGTGAAGTCGTACTTCTGGCCGTCCACCTCCACCACCACGCGCGCGATCGCGGTGTCGAACTGCGGCGCGAGCAGGGTGAAGCCCACATGCACCTGGGCGCCGCCGCCGAAGTAGAGCTGGCGGATCTCGTCGGCCAGTTGCGCGCCGGCCAGCACGCCGTTCGGGCCCGGCGGCATGTTCGGCTTCCAGCGCCAGGCGCTGCCGCCGGTGTCGACCCGCGCGGCCAGCGCCGACTTGAAGAAGGCGTCGAAGCGCCCGCCGCCGCCGAACAGCTCGGTGAAGTTCTGCAGGGGGATGTCGGTGGCGCCGCCCGAGGCGAACGGGTAGCGGCCGTCGACGAAGCTCGCGCAGTCGTTGCCGGCCGCCGCGCGGAACTGGTCGGCCAGCGCGGCGCTGCCGCCGCTGGCCACCAGGTCGGCGCTCTTGCCGGTCAGGCCCGAGATCAGCCCCGCCACCTGCGGCGGCAGTTGCTGCGCTTCCTGGCGCGCCGACAGCAGGGCCGGGTTGTTCTGCGCGCTCGGATCGCTGAGGTCGTTCATGGTCAGCAGGGTCTTGCCAAGCTGGTCGAGCACGCCGATCGTGTGATCGAGCGGCGTGGCGCCGGGCGAGCCCAGGCTCAGCTGGTCGATCTGCGCGAAATGCGCCTCGATCGCCGCGCCCGGCTGGCTGCCGGCGTCCTGGCCGCCGCCGTTGTTGCGCGAGGCCAGCGTCACGCCGTAGGGCAGCGGCGCGCCGGCCGTGCGCAGCTCGCCGGCCAGCCTGGTGTTCAGCGCGCGGCGCGCGGCGATGTTCTCGCCGATGGTCTTGGCCTGGTCGCCCACCTCGGTGCCCGATACGCCCGCCACGCCGCTTGCGCCGTTGGCGCCGGCCGGGCCGCTGCGCAGCAGGTCGCTGGTGTTGTCGCGCACCAGGTTCAGCAGCGCCTTGAGCGGCGAGCTCGGCCCCGACAGCTTCGCGGCCAGCGCGCTGGCGTCCTGGATGCTGACCACCGGCTGCAGTTGCAGATCGCCGAGCAGGCCGTCCCAGTTGCGGATGTAGTCCTGCTCGTAGAGCGTGAGCACCTGCTGCGCGTAACGCGAGCGCGCCAGCGGATCGACGCGTCCCGTGTCGAACACCCAGTAGTCCTTGACGAAGCCGTCCACCGAGCGATCCAGCCCGCCGTTCACCTCGTAGGCGAAATACGGCCGCGTGAACAGCACCGGCAGCGGCTGCGCGAGCGGCGTGCCGCTCTTGCGGCGGAACACGTTGCCGAGCAGGCCCAGCGATTCGTCGAGCCGCACCGGCGAGACGCCGGAGCGATCGGCGTCGAGCTTGACGCTGCCGTAGATCAGGGTGGCGAGGTCGGCCGTCTTCAGCGTGGCGCGGGCCTGGTCCACCAGGCCGCTGTCGAGCGACAGCGCGCGCGGCTTCTGCGGATCCTCGACGCGCGCCGTGAAGTGCTTGTCGAGCTCCTTGCGGATCGCCGGATCGTCGGGGAACAGGCGCTGCCATTCCTGGCGCGCCAGCGCGGCCAGTTCGTCGGGCACCAGGTGCTGCGGCTCGCCGAGCATCAGGTAGCCCTTCAGGTAGCCGTACAGCGTCTGCGGATCGTTGGCGCTGTCGGTCAGCCCCTCGCGGAAACGCAGGCCGACGCCGGGCAGCAGGGTGCCGTCGAGCTCGCGCAGGTAGGCGCCATGCGCCTGCGCATAGAGCGCCCGGCCCTGGAACAGCCCGAAGCGCATCAGCAGCGGCACATGATCGCGATAGCGGCCCGCCGAATCCTGCGTGTCCGAGATCACCTCCAGCCGCGCCAGCGCGCGCGCGAAATAGCTGCGCAAGTCGGGCTGCCCGGCCAGCGTGTCGGCGCCGGGCAGGTCCTTCAGGCTGTCCTGCACCTCGGCCACGTAGGCGCGGTTGCGCGCGTAGCTGGTGGCGAAGCCGGCCACCATCAGCACCGTGAACAGGGTGATGCCGGCATAGGCGGCGATCTGGACCAGCAGCTTCTGGCGCTCCAGGCGCGGGTTGGTGCCGGCCAGGCCCGATTCGCGGAACAGCACTTCCTTGAGCAGGCGCTCGACGAAGAAGGTGCGGCGCTGGCAGGTGCCGGGCTGCACGCGCGCGGCATCGACGCCGAAGGTGCGCGCCACTGCGCCGAGCATGCGATCGATCGGCGCGCCTTCCTGCGTGCCCGAGCTGAGGTAGGCGCCGCGCAGCAGCGGCGGCGTGCCGTATTCGTTGCGCCCGAAGGTGCCTTCCACGAACTGCCGCGCGATCTCGCGGAACGCGCCGAGCTGCTGCGGGAAGCTCAGCACGGCGGCGCGCCGGCCGCGATCGCGCTCGGCGTGCAGGCGCTCGATCAGGCGCGTGTTGAGGCGCTCCAGCAGCAGGTCGTACTCGCCCGCGAAGCGGCTGCAGGCGCTGCCGTCGAGGCTGGCCTCGAGCGGGAAGGTCATGCCCCAGACCTGGGCGCGCAGCTCGGGGCCGAGGTCGTCGAAGAACTCGCCGAAGCCCGCCACCAGGTCGCTCTTGGTGAACACCAGGTAGACCGGCACCGGCACCTTCAGGTATTGCGTGAGTTCGTCCAGGCGCCGGCGCACCGCGCGCATGTGCTGCTGGCGCGCGGTCTCGTCGAAGCTCAGCAGGTCCGACACGCTCATCGTCACGATCACGCCGTTCAGCGGCCGGCGGCGGCGATAGCGGCGCAGCAGGGTCAGGAAGGCCTGCCAGGCCGAGGCGTCGGCGGCCGCATCGGAATCCTGCGTGGTGTAACGCCCGGCGGTGTCGAGGAACACGGCCTCGTCGGTGAACCACCAGTCGCAGTCGCGCGTGCCGCCGATGCCGCGCAGCGCCTTGTTGCCGAAGCGCTCGGACAGCGGGAAATCGAGCCCGGAATTCTGCAGCAGGGTGCTCTTGCCCGAGCCCGGCGGCCCGATCACCACGTACCAGGGCAGCGCGTAGAGATTGCGGCCGTTGCGGCGCGTGCGGCGCAGCGTGTCGATCGCCTCGCGAAAGCGCTGCTGCAAGGCGGCGCGCTCGGCGCTGCCCGGCTCCTCGGCGGCCAGCTTGGCCTCCTGCCCGGCCAGCTCGCCGGACAGGCGCGCGGTCTTGCGCTGGGCGCGCCATTGCAGCACCAGCAGCACCACCAGCCAGGCCAGCACCAGCGCGAGGATCAGCGCCAGGCGCGCGGCGGGGCTGGCCAGCGGCTGGCGATCGCCGAGGCCGAGATAGGGGCCGCCGAGCCAGATCAGCACGGCGATCAGCGCGAGGCCGACCGCCGAGGCGAACCACCGGGACCGCACCCAGGTTTTCAGCAGGTTCATGGGTTCAGTTCTCCGGGATGTAGAGGATTTCCACGCGGCGATTGCGCGCCCGGTTCTCCGGCAGGCTCGGCGGCGTGGCGATCGGCTGCGAGGAGCCGGCACCGTTCGCTTCCAGGCGGCGCGGATCGTCCAGGCCCTGGGCCAGGATCGCCAGCGTGTTCTGGGCGCGCGCCGTCGACAGCGCGAAGTTGTCCTTGAACTTCAGCGAGCGGATCGGCTGGTCGTCGGTATGGCCGACCACGATCACGCGGCCCTTCACCTGGTTCAGCGCGGCCGCCACCTGGCGCAGCAGCGGCATCTCGGCCGGCGCGATGTCGGCGCCGCCCGAGGGGAACAGCAGGCCCGCGGCCAGGCGCACCGTGGCGCGGCCGTCGGGCTGCTCGTCGACGGCCAGCGCGCCGGCCTGCTCGAGCGGCGCGAGCAGCGACTTCAGGCTCTTGCCGGCCGGCTTGGGCGCGGCGTTGGCCTGCGGCGGCGGCACGTTCTGCAGGCCGATCGCGGCAAGCTGCGCGCTGACCGGCTCCACCAGGCCGTTCAGGCGCGTGAAGAAGTAGAGGAAGCTGGCCAGCAGGATCACCGCGGCGGCGGCCATCGCCACCCACAGCGGCACGTGGCGCATCACCGGATTGCGGCGATCCTCGACGCCGCGCCAGTGCGGCGCGAGCTCGGCGGCCGGCGCCTCGCGCAGGCCGCGGATGCGGCGATACAGGTCGTCCTGGATGTCGGCCAGGCGCCCCAGGCCGCCCGGCTCGACCAGGTAGCGCCCGCCGAAGCCGAGCGCCAGGCAGATGTACATCAGCTCGATCAGGTCGAGATGGCGCGAGAAGTCCACGCTCAGGCGATCGAGGATCTGGAAGAACTTCGCGCCGCCGTAGGTCTCGCCGTGGAAGGTGACCAGCAGGGTCTTCTGCGCCCAGCCGCTCAGCTCGCCCCAGGGGGCGTTGTTGACGGCCTCGTCGAGCATGGTGCAGAGCACGTAGCGCGCGGCCATGATGGTCTGGGTGTTGATGCCCGCGCCCTGCGCGTAGCTCTCGAAGCTGTGCACCTGGGCCACCGCCTGCTCGCGCAGGCGCGCCACGTCGGCCGGCGGCGCGACGCTGTGGCGAAGCTGCACGGTCAGCAGCAGCAGCGGATTGGCCGCGCGCACCAGCGGATTGGCCACGCCGCTCATGAAGTCGCCGAGCTCGGCGCGCAGCGCGGGGCGCGGGGCGGAACGCGCGCCGCCCTGCCCGCCCGCCGCCGCATAAGCGCCGCCGGAGATCACCGTCGCGCCGGCATCGGCGCCGGCCGCGCGCGGCGCCATGATGCGGGTCGCGTCGTCGGAGCCGGAACCCGAGCCGCTGCTGCCTTGCGGGCGCAGCACGGTGGCGTCGACGCGCGGCGCGCGATCGTCCCTGCGATTGCCTTCGCTCATGTGCGCACCGCCCAGAATTGCAGGTCGAGGCCCGCGAAGCCGCTGCCGAAGTGCATGGCGATGCCGCCCGAGGTCTTCAGCATCCGCCACATCGACGAATTGCGGTCGCATTCGAAGTAGAGGAAGCCGGAGGTGTAGGGAAGCTGGCGCGGCGCGACGGCCATCGGCGAGACGCCGATGCCGGGCAGTTGCAGGTTGACCAGGTCGCGGATCTTCTCGACCGGGCCGATCTTCGACTGCGTCGGCAATTGCCGGCGCATGTCCTCGGCCTTCATGTCGGCCTTGGCGGCCAGCACGAAGGTTGCCGTGTCGAGCAGCGTGAGGTCGGGCACCACGCCCACCCACACGCCGTACTTGCGCTGCTGCAGCGGGATCGGCACGGCGCTCTGCTCGAGCACCGCGCTCAGCGCGATACGCAGCGCCACGATCACCGGCTCGAAGCTCTCGCGCAGCATCTCGTGGCGATACGGCGGGAAGGCCTGCGCGCGCTTGCCCGGCGCCGTGAAGGTGGCCAGCTCGCCGGCCAGCTCGATCAGCAACTGGTAGAGCGCCTCGGGATGCAAGAGCGGCGCGGCGGCCAGGTGCGCCACCAGCGGCTGGTAGCGGTTGATCACCTGCAGCATCAGGAAGTCGGCGATCTCGGCCGCGCCGCCGCGATCGGTCTCGGCCACGCGCCCGGCCAGCGCCTCGCCGCGCTGGTGCAGCAGGCCCAGCAGCTCGGAGAGGAAGGTCACCAGCCGCGCGGCCGCCTCGGTGTTCAGCGCGCTGGGCATGAAGCCCTCGTCGAGCACCACGCGGCGATCGGCACGGCACTCCACCACGCGCGCCACCGGGATCCGCATCAGGCCCTCGGTGGGCTGCGCGTCGGGCACCAGGCGCGCGCTCATGCCGGCCACCTCCAGCGCGGTCAGCCCTTCCATGCTGCCCGAGGCGTCGCGCACCTCGGCCTCGCGCACCCGGTAGCGATACAACTGGTCGCCATCGGCGCCGGGCCAGGCGCTGTCGGGCTGGGTGGCCGAGCGCAGCGGCAAGGTCAGGTGCACCACCTGGTCGCGCCAGTTCGATTCGATGTCGAGCGGCGGCGGCAGCGGATCGTCGCCGGGCATCGCGAACGGCGTGCCGTCGGGGAACACGCCGCGCGCGCGCTTGATGCCGAGCTTGCCGATCGCGAGCAGGTCGCTCTCCAGCTCGAGCTCCTGGAAGCCCCACGCGTGCGGACGCAGCGCGCCGGCGCGCAGCTCCACGTAGCGCTCCAGGTAGCGCTCCTGCTGCTGCATGTGCTGGGGCCGCAGGAACAGGCCCTCGCTCCATACCACTTTATTGCTCTGGGTCATATCGGATCGTCGATCAAGAGTTCTTCATGTCGGGCGCGTCGCGTAGCGCGGCGGCAAACCGGTTCGTCTCAGGGGCGGCGCTGCTTCAGGCGCGCCAGTTGTTCCTCGTAGGCGCGCGCGAATTCGTCGCCGAACAGGCGCCGGAAGCATTCGTCGGGATTGCGCGTGAGCGCCTCGAACTGCTCCTTGTAGCGCTCCCAGTGGCGCGGGCGGTTGCCGCCCAGCGAGAGCCGCCGCCCGCCGCCTTCGGACTCCTGCTCGATGCGCGCCGGGTCGAACTGCGCGAGCAGGGACTCGAAGGCCGAGCGCACGCCGGCCAGCATCGCCATCTGGTGGTTGCGGATGTCGTCGGCCGCGTCGGCCAGCGCCGCGCTGCCGGCCAGGAAGCCGTTGTCGGGCGGCGCGAGCAGGCGACGCACGGCCTCGCGCGCGGTGGGTGCGAACTTCAGCGGGTTGTTCTCGGAGCGCTGGATCAGCGTGGCCGGCAGGCGGAAGCTGTTCTTCAGCTCGGCGCGCGCGCGCAGCACGTCCATCATCGCGTCGACGGCGATCTCGAACATCGCCGTGAGTTCGGCGCTGGCCGGTTCGGCGGGCGATGCCGCCTGCGAGCGGGGCGAGGCTTCGGCCGCGCCGAAGGCCACGGGCCGCGCCACCGGCGCCGCCGATTCCACGGCGGTGACCGGGGCACGCGTGGACGGCGCGGCGTCGGCAGCCGGG
>NZ_VWWK01000258.1:0-7107 GCF_011753035.1 Burkholderia sp. Ax-1720
TGCACCGGCGGCCTGGTCCAGCGTGTCGAGGAACCACAGGCGCTGCTGGGCGAACGATAGCGGCAGGCTGGCGGAGCGATCCGCGCGCGCGATCGGCTGGCGGGCCTCGCCGGCCGGCCGCGCGTCGCCGCGCTGGCGCAACCGTTGCAGGAGGAGAGCACGCTTCAGTTGTTCGACATCGGGACTACGTTTATTCACTTTGCGCATCCTTTAATTGAGCCAGCAATTCGCTTTCGGACAGGTTGCCCAACTCCAGTTCCAGGTCTTGCAGATCGTCGGCCGCGTACAGGACCAGCAGCAGCGAGGTCACCGTATCGGCGAGCTGGCCGAGCGTGGGGTGTTCGAACAGCGCGTTGAGCGAGACCTCGACGCCGAACTGCTCGTCGAGGCGGATCACCAGTTGCACGGCCAGCAGCGAATGGCCGCCGAGATCGAAGAAGCTGTCGTGACGGCCGATCCGTTCGGTGCCGAGCAGCTCGCGCCAGATCTGCGCGATCTCCTCCTCCACCTCGCCGATCGGCGCTTCGTGGTCCTGCGCCAGCGCGATGCCCGCGTCGGGCGCCGGCAGGGCCTGGCGGTCGAGCTTGCCGTTCGGCGTGAGCGGCAGCGCCGCGAGGATCACGAAGGCGTCGGGGATCATGTAGCCGGCCAGGCGCTCGGACAGCTCGCCCTGCAGGCCCGCCGCGCTCGGCTCGGCGCCGTCCTGCGGCACCACGTAGGCGACCAGGCGCTTGGCGCCGTCGGCCTCGGTGAGCGCGATCACGGCCGCCTCGCGCACGCCCTCGCATTCGGCCAGGCGGGCCTCGACCTCGCCGAGCTCGATACGGAAGCCGCGGATCTTGACCTGGAAGTCGTTGCGGCCGAGGTATTCGAGGCTGCCGTCGGGCAGCCAGCGTGCGAGATCGCCGGTCTTGTAGAGACGCTCGCCGGGACGCTGGCTGAACGGATCGCGGATGAAGCGCTGGGCGGTGAGCTCGTCGCGGTTGAGGTAGCCGCGGGTGACGCCGTCGCCGCCGATGTGCAACTCGCCGGATACGCCTTGGGGGACCGGCTGGAGATGCTCGTCGAGCAGGTAGATGCGGGTGTTGGCGAGCGGCTTGCCGATGGTGGCGATGCCCATGCCGCGCTGCCGGGCTTCGTCGAAGCCGACGTAGGCGGCGGTACACGAGACGGTGGTCTCGGTGGGTCCGTAGGTGTTGACCAGGCGAGTGTGTTCGGGGCGGAAGCGATCCCAGAGTTCGAGCTTCTGGGTGGAGAGCGCGTCGCCGGTGACATTGACGAGACGCACGCTGTCGAGCAGCTCGCGCGCCTTGGCCGGCTGGCGATCCCATTCGGCGACCAGGGTATGCCAGTGCGCGGCGGTGAGATGGACCACGCTGGGCGGCCGCGATCCGGAAGCGCCTGCACCGAAGATCTGGGTGGCGGGCATCAGGGTGGCGCCGCCGAGCAGGGCGGGGAAGATCTCCTCGGCGGAGAGGTCGAAGTTCAGCGAGTTCTGCTGGAGGACGACGTCCTCGGGGGTGATGGCGAACAGGCGTATCGCGTCGACGGTGTAGTTGACGAGGTTGCGGTGCTCGACCATCACGCCCTTGGGCAGGCCGGTGGAGCCGGAGGTGTAGATCACATAGACCAGGTTGCCGGGCGTGACCTCGGTGACGGGATCCTGCTCGGGGAAGCGGGCGAAATGCGCCTCGTCGTCGAGCAACAGGGTGGGCGCGTCGACGGCGGGCAGCTTGTCGACGAGCGCGGCCTGGGTGAGCAGGGCGACGGGTGCGCTGTCGCGCAGCATGTGCTCGATACGGGCGGCCGGGTAGGCGGGATCGAGCGGCACATAGGCGGCACCGGCCTTGAGGATGCCGAGCAGGCCGGCCACCATCCCGATGCCGCGTTCGGCGCACAGTGCCACGCATTGGTCGGTGCCCACGCCCGTCTCGATCAGGGCATGGGCGATGCGATTGGCGCGGCGGTTGAGGGCGTCGTAGCTGAGTGCATGCTCGCCGTGTGCGACGGCGATTGCCTCGGGCCGGCTGGCGACCACGGCCTCGAACAGTTGATGGACGGTGCGCTCGGCGGGCCAGGGTGCCTCGCTGCGGTTGAAGTCGAGCAGCACCTGTTGCCGCTCGGCCTCGTCGAGTATCGCGATGCCGCCGATCTCGCGGCCCGGCGCGGCTACCATGCCCTCCAGCACGCGCAGCAGGTAGGCCGTGTAGCGGAGCATGGTCGCGCGATCGAACAGCGCGGTGGCGTATTCGAGCGTGCCGACGATCTCGCCGTCCACTTCCTCCAGGTCCAGCGAGAGATCGAACATCGCGGTGCGTTGCGGCGGTTCGATCGACTGCAGCGCCACGCCGCCCAGGTCGAGCTCGACCGTGTCGGTGCCCTGCCAGGCGAACATGGCCTGGAACACCGGGCTGTGCGCGAGGCTGCGCTCGGGCTTGAGCAGTTCCACCACCTGCTCGAAGGGCAGGTCCTGGTTCGACTGCGCGTCGATGGTCTGCTGGCGCACGCGCTGCAGCAACTGCGAGCTGCTCGGATGACCCGACAGGTCGACGCGCAGCGCCAGCGTATTGACGAAGAAGCCGATCAGCCCCTCCACGCCGGCATGCGTGCGATTGGCCACCGGCGAGCCGATCACCACCTCGTCCTGGCCGGCCAGGCGCGAGAGCACGCTGGCCCAGGCCGCGAGCAGCGTCATGTAGAGCGTGGTGCCCTCGCGCTTGCCGAGCGATTTCAGCGCGGCGCTGAGCGGCTTGCCCAGCGCGAGCGGCACCGTGCTGCCGGCATGGTCCTGCTGCGCCGGGCGCGGCCGGTCGGTCGGCAGCGTCAGCAGGCCCGGCGCATCGGCCAGGGCGCGCTGCCAGTAGGCGGCCTGCTCCTGCATCACCGGGCCCTCGAGCCAGCGGCGCTGCCAGGCGGCGTAATCGGCGTATTGCAGGACCGGCACCGGCAGCGGGTCGGCCTGTTGCGCCAGGAAGGCGCGGTAGAGCGCGCCGAGTTCGCGGCTGAGCACGCCCATCGACCAGCCGTCGCTGACGATGTGGTGCATGGTGACCAGCAGCACGTGCTCGGCCTCGGCCAGCCGGAACAGTTCGGCGCGTACCAGCGGACCCCGTTCGAGATCGAAGGGCTGGTGCGCGGCCTGGTCCAGCCGGGCTTCGAGCTGCTCGCTCGCCTGCTCGGCGGCCAGGTCGCTGAACGCGATCGGCAGGCCGCCGCCGGGCGCGCCGATCCGCTGCACGACCTGTTTGCCTTCGCGCACGAAGGTGGTGCGCAGGGCTTCGTGGCGCTCCACGATCCGGTCCAGCGAGGCCTGCAGCGCGGCGCGGTCGAGCGTGCCGCTCAGGCGCAGCGCGGCCGGCATGTGATAGGCGCTGCTCACGCCGTCCATCTGCGCGAGGAACCACAGCCGCTGCTGGGCGAACGACAGCGGCAGCGCGCCGTCGCGGCCGATCGGCTCGATCGGCGGCAGCGTGCTGGCCGCCGCGCGCGACACGGCCCGCGCCAGCTCGGCCAGGCGCGGATGCGCGAACAGGTCGGCCAGCCCCAGTTCGACGCCGGTGGCGAGGCGGACCTGCGAGATCAGCTTGACCGCCAGCAGCGAGTGGCCGCCGAGTTCGAAGAAGTCGTCGTGGCGGCCGACGCGTTCGAGACCGAGCAGGTCCTGCCAGATCGACGCCAGCCCCGGCTCGATGTCGCCGCAGGGCGCCTCGTAGGCGAGGCCCGTGGCGGCGCTGCTGTCGGGCGCGGGCAGCGCGCTGCGATCGAGCTTGCCGTTCGGCGTGAGCGGGAAGGCGTCGAGCAAGACGAAGGCCGAGGGAATCATATGGGCGGCCAGTTGCGCGCCCAGTTCCGTTTGCAGATCGGCCACGCTCGGCTCGGCGCCGTCCTGCGGCACCACGTAGGCGACCAGGCGCTTGGCGCCGTCGGCCTCGGTGAGCGCGATCACGGCCGCCTCTCGCACGCCCTCGCACTCGGCCAGGCGGGCCTCGACCTCGCCGAGCTCGATGCGGAAGCCGCGGATCTTGACCTGGAAGTCGTTGCGGCCGAGGTATTCGAGGCTGCCGTCGGGCAGCCAGCGTGCGAGATCGCCGGTCTTGTAGAGACGCTCGCCGGGACGCTGGCTGAACGGATCGTGGATGAAGCGCTGGGCGGTGAGCTCGTCGCGGTTGAGGTAGCCGCGGGTGACGCCGTCGCCGCCGATGTGCAACTCGCCGGATACGCCTTGGGGGACCGGCTGGAGATGCTCGTCGAGCAGGTAGATGCGGGTGTTGGCGAGCGGCTTGCCGATGGTGGCGATGCCCATGCCGCGCTGCCGGGCTTCGTCGAAGCCGACGTAGGCGGCGGTACACGAGACGGTGGTCTCGGTGGGTCCGTAGGTGTTGACCAGGCGAGTGTGTTCGGGGCGGAAGCGATCCCAGAGTTCGAGCTTCTGGGTGGAGAGCGCGTCGCCGGTGACATTGACGAGACGCACGCTGTCGAGCAGCTCGCGCGCCTTGGCCGGCTGGCGATCCCATTCGGCGACCAGGGTATGCCAGTGCGCGGCGGTGAGATGGACCACGCTGGGCGGCCGCGATCCGGAAGCGCCTGCACCGAAGATCTGGGTGGCGGGCATCAGGGTGGCGCCGCCGAGCAGGGCGGGGAAGATCTCCTCGGCGGAGAGGTCGAAGTTCAGCGAGTTCTGCTGGAGGACGACATCCTCGGGGGTGATGGCGAACAGGCGTATCGCGTCGACGGTGTAGTTGACGAGGTTACGGTGCTCGACCATCACGCCCTTGGGCAGGCCGGTGGAGCCGGAGGTGTAGATCACATAGACCAGGTTGCCGGGCGTGACCTCGGTGACGGGGTCCTGCTCGGGGAAGCGGACGAAGCGCGCCTCGTCGTCGAGCAACAGGGTGGGCGCGTCGAGGGCGGGCAGCTTGTCGGCGAGCGCGGCCTGGGTGAGCAGGGCGACGGGTGCGCTGTCGCGCAGCATGTACTCGATACGGGCGGCCGGGTAGGCGGGATCGAGCGGCACATAGGCGGCGCCGGCCTTGAGGATGCCGAGCAGGCCGGCCACCATCCCGATGCCGCGTTCGGCGCACAGTGCCACGCATTGGTCGGTGCCCACGCCGGTCTCGATCAGGGCATGGGCGATCCGGTTGGCCTGCCGGTTGAGGGCGTCGTAGCTGATGGCGTGCTCGCCGTGGAGCACGGCGATCGCCTCGGGCGTGGCGCGCACCTGCTTCTCGAACAGCGCGTGGATCGTCAGGTCGGCCGGATAGTCGGTGCCGGTCGCGTTGAAGTCGACCAGCACCTGTTGCCGCTGCGTCTCTTCGAGCAGGGGCAGCGCGCCGACGCGGCAGCCCGTGTCGGCGGCCATGCCGGCCAGCAGCGTCTGCAGGTGGGCGGCCAGCCGCGCGACGGTGGACGCGTCGAACAGGTCGCTCGCGTATTCCAGCTCGCCCGAGATGATGCCGTCGCGATCGACCAGCGACAGCGACAGGTCGAACTGCGTGCTCAGGTAGGACTGCGCGAGCGGGGCGAGCTTCAGGCCCGGCAGGTCGAGCGTGCGTGCCGGCGTGTTGTCCAGCGAGATCATGGCCTGGAAGATCGGGCTGTGGCTCAGGCTGCGCGGCGGCTGCACGGCTTCCACCACCTGCTCGAAGGGCAGCTCCTGGTGCGCGTAGGCGGCCAGGGCGTCGGCCTTCACGCGCTGCAGCAGGGTGGCCACGTCGGGGTTGTCCTCGAGCCGCACGCGCAGCGCCAGGGTGTTGACGAAGAAGCCGATCAGCGGCTCCAGTTCGGCCTGCTGGCGGTTGGCCACCGGCGTGCCGATCACCAGGTCGCGCTGGTGGGCGAGGCGCGAGAGCAGGGCGGCCCAGCCGGCGAACAGGGTCATGAACAGCGTGGTGCCCTGCTGCCGGCCGAGCTGGCGCAGCGCGTCGCCCAGCTCGCGCGGGAAGGCCAGCGGCACGCTCGCGCCGCGGTAGCTCTGCACGGCCGGGCGGGGCCGGTCGGTCGGCAGTTCGAGCAGCGCCGGCGCATCGGCCAGGCGCGCCTTCCAGAAGCCGGCCTGCCGCGCCAGCGCCTCGCCCTGCAGCCGCTCGCGCTGCCAGGCGGCGTAGTCGGCGTACTGGATCGCGAGCGGCGGCAGCGGGTCGGGCTGCCGCTGGTGGAAGGCGGCGTAGAGCGCGCTGATCTCGTCGATCAGCACGCCGATCGACCAACCGTCCGAGACGATGTGATGCTGGGTGACCAGCAGCAGGTGGTCCTCGTCGTCGAGTTCGAGCAACTGGCCGCGGATCAGCGGGCCTTGGGCGAGATCGAAGGGCTCGATCGCCTCGGCCTCGCCGATGCGCGCCACCGCCAGCTCGCGTGCCTCGGCGGCGATGCCGCGCAGGTCGTGGACGGCCAGCCGGAAACCCTGGTCGGCCTCGCCGATCCGCAGGAAGGGCTCGCCCTGCTCGACGGCGATGCTGGCGCGCAGCACTTCGTGGCGGGCCACGATGCGGTCCAGCGCGGCGCGCAGCGCGGCCGGGTCGAGGCGGCCGCTCAGGCGCAGCGCGGCGGGCATGTGATAGGCGGCGCCGGCGGCCTGGTCGAGCGTGTCGAGGAACCACAGGCGCTGCTGGGCGAACGACAGCGGCAGCCTGCCGCCGCGTGCGCGCGGCAGGATCGGCGGCAGCTCGGCGGCGGGCTCGGCACCGGCCTCCGAATTGGCCTCGATGCGCGCGGCCAGCTCGGCCAGCACCGGGCGCGCCAGCAGCTCGCGCAGCGGCAGCTCGACGCCGAAGGCCTTGCGCAGCCGCGAGGCCAGTTGGACCGCCAGCAGCGAATGGCCGCCCAGTTCGAGGAAGTTGTCGTGGCGGCCGACGCGTTCGAGGCCGAGCAGTTCCTGCCAGATCGCGGCGAGCCGCGGTTCGGTCTCGCCTTGCGGCGCGCTGTAGGCCTGCATCACCACCGCGTCCGCGTCGGGCGCGGGCAGCGCGCGGCGGTCGAGCTTGCCGTTGGGGGTGAGCGGGAAGGCGGCGAGCGCGACGAAGGCGTTCGGCACCATGTAGTCGGGCAGCGCGGCGGCCAGGCGCGCGCGCAGCTCGGCCGGCGCGGGCGCGGCGCCCTCCGTCGGCA
>NZ_VWWK01000259.1:0-7061 GCF_011753035.1 Burkholderia sp. Ax-1720
CGCGCAGCAGGCCACCAGGCCGGGTTCGGCGGCCTTGGAGTCGAGCGTCGCGACGCGGGCGATATCGGCCAGCGCGAGGCCGGGCCGGCGCGCGAGCGCGGCGGCGATGGCGGCCTCGATCGCCTCGGGCGACTTGCCGGCGCGGCAGCCGACCCCGACGACGATGCGTGGCGCGGCGATGCGATCCGGAGCGATGCAGGTCATGCTGGGCGGACGAGTGGTGAACGAGCGAACAAACGTGCAAGCAAGCTGGCAAAAAAACGGCGAACCACGGTGCCGACGACGCTTCGTGCCTCGATGCGGATTTCGCATGGCGCCCGTCCCACGCGGGTGCCATGTCCGGCGAGCCGGGCTCGCCGTCTGCGTCGGCCGGTATCCGGGCTGGCCGCCTGTCATGCCGACGCCTTCCCGCCGCAATCGGCAGTGGCTCGAGTCGGCCTGCGCGTCGCGCTTGCGCGATTCGCCGGCGGCGTACCGTTGCGGGGACAGCACAGGCTGGCGGCGCGCCGCTCCCTGTTTCCCGTTTAACCGCCGCCGCGAATGCGACTGCGGGCACCGAACGCGCGCATACGATAGCACAGCGGACGGGGCCGGAAGGGCGCTCGCCGGGGCTTGCCGGGCAGGCGCCTCGGTGGCGCGGGCGCACAAAAAGAGCCGCGGCGCCGAGCGCGCCCCATCGCGCGCCGCGGCCGGCCGCGCCGCCTTGACGCGTCTTGGCGCCGCGCCTACACTCGCACGCGTTTTGGTGCTCGCGTGCGGATTCTCTTGGCACGCAGTTGAACGGGAAACAGGGAAGCTCGCCGCGCCGCGGACGACCTCAACCTGTGCTGCCCCCGCAACGGTAAGCGCATGCATCGCGCAAGCGATGCGAGCCCCGCTTCACCGCGCCCCGAGTCGCTCGGGCGCGCGGCCCGGCCACTGGACGCGAGACGCGTCCGGGAAGGCGAAGCGGCGCTGTCGCCAGCCCGGATACCGGCCAGAACCACGGAAGCGCCAGTCGCGCGCGAGCCCCGGGCCAGGCCCGGCGGCGCGCGGCGGCGAATCCGCAGGGAAGCGTCGCGGGTGGCGGCGCGGGTTCCCGTGCAGCCTCGCGGCCGCGCCCTGGGCGCGTCGGCCGGCCAGTCCATCGTCGATGATCGTCGTCCCCGGGCGGCCGGCATGACGACCGGCAGGCCGGCCGCGCGTCGTGCCGACGCCGCGATGGCATCATCCACCGACTCACCGACAGGCGAATTCCATGCAAATGCGCAAAATCCCCGTGACCGTCGTCACGGGCTTCCTCGGCAGCGGCAAGACCACCTTGCTGCGCCACATCCTCGAAAATGCCTCGGGCCGCCGGATCGCGGTGATCGTCAACGAATTCGGCGAGCTCGGCATCGACGGCGAGATCCTGAAGGGTTGCGGCATCGGCTGCGAGGAGGGCGCGGAAGCGGCCGGCCAGCTCTACGAACTGGCCAACGGCTGCCTGTGCTGCACGGTGCAGGAGGAGTTCTACCCGGTGATGGAGGCGCTGGTGGAGCGCCGCGAGCAGATCGACCACGTGCTGATCGAGACCTCCGGCCTGGCGCTGCCCAAGCCGCTGGTGCAGGCCTTCAACTGGCCGTCGATCAAGAACAGCTTCACCTGCGATGCCGTGATCACGGTGGTCGACGGCCCTGCCGCCGCGGCCGGCCAGTTCGCCGAGGACGTGCAGGCGGTGGACGCGCAGCGCCGCGCCGATCCGAACCTCGACCACGAATCGCCGCTGCACGAACTGTTCGCCGACCAGCTTTCCTCGGCCGACCTGGTGATCGTCAACAAGACCGACCTGCTGGACGCGGCGCAGTTCGCCGCGGTGGAGACGACGATCCGCGAGGAGATCCCGGCGCACGTGAAGATCGTGCGCGCGCAGCGCGGCGAGCTCGACCTGGCCACCCTGATCGGCCTGAACGCGGCCTCCGAGGAAACCATCCACCTGCGTCACGATCATCACGGCTCGGCCGAGGATGCCGACCATCACCACGACGAATTCGATTCGGTGGTGGTCGAGGCGCGCGTGAGCTCGCGCGAGGCGACCATCGCCGCGCTGCGCGCGCTGGTCGACGCGCACACGATCTACCGCGTGAAGGGTTTCGCGGCGCTGCCGGCCACGCCGATGCGGCTGGTGATCCAGGGCGTGGGCGGGCGCTTCGACAGCTACTTCGACCGGCGCCTCACCGAGGCGGACGGCGCCACCAGCCGTTTCGTGCTGATCGGCGAGGACCTCGACGCGGCCGCGCTGCAGGCGGCCTTCCTCGCCGCGCTCGGCGACGCCGTGCAAGCGGCCTGAGGCGCGAAGGCTCCCGATGCATCTGCTGCGCACCACGCCGGGCGGTTTCGTCGACGACACGCAGGGCGTGATCCGCATCGACCAGCGTCCTGCCGAGATCGTGATCCTCAGCTCGGCGGACACCACGCTGTCCCTGCTCGCCAGCGCGGTGCCGCTGCTCGGCGAGGGTTTCCCGAGCCTGCGGCTGGCCAACGTCAGCTTCCTGCGCCAGCCCGCCTCGGTCGACTTCTATATCGACGACGTGCTGCAGCACGCCAGCGTGGTGGTGATCGACCATCTCGGCGGCGAGGCCTACTGGCCTTACGGGATCGAGCAGGCGGTCGCGCTGGCCGAACGGCGCGGCCAGCAGTTGGCGATGTTTTCCGGCGACCTGCAGGAAGATCCGAACCTGGTCGCCAGGAGCACCGTCGACCCGGCGCTGTGCCGGCAATGGTGGCGCTACCTGCGCGAGGGCGGCGCCTGGAACGCGCAGGCGCTGTTGCGCAGCATCGCCTTCCATGCGCTCGGCGTCGGCGAGGCGCCGTCGCCGCCGCGTCCGCTGCCGGCCGCCGCGCTCTATCACCCGATGCGCGAGCCGGCCGTGGTGGAAGACTGGCACGCGCGCTGGACCAGCGGCGCGCCGGTGGTCGCGATCCTGTTCTACAAGGCGCATTGGCAGGCCGCCAACACGGCCGTGTTCGACGCGCTGATCGAGGCGCTCGAGCGCGAGGGGCTCAACCCGCTGCCGATCGCCGTCACCTCGCTGAAGGACGCCGCGAGCCGCGAGGTGATCGCGCGGCTGGTCGCCTCGGAGCGCGTCGCGCTGGTGCTCAACACCACCGCCTTCGCGGCCGGTGCGATCGACGCGCCCTCGGCCGTCGAGCTGGCCGGCGACGCGCCGGTGCTGCAGGTGATCCTCTCGGGCGGCAACCGCGAGGCCTGGCTGGCCGATCCCCAGGGCCTGCACGCGCGCGACATCGCCATGCACGTGGCGCTGCCCGAGGTGGACGGGCGCATCGTCACGCGCGCGGTCAGCTTCAAGGGGCTGGCCTATCGCTGCCCGCATACCGAGGTCGACGTGGTGCGCTACCAGCCCGACGCGGAGCGCATCGCCTTCGTCGCCGAGCTGAGCCGCCGCTGGTGCCGGCTGCGCACCGAGCCGAACGCGGGCAAGCGGCTCGCGCTGGTGCTGGCCAACTACCCGACCAGCGAGGGGCGTATCGGCAACGGCGTGGGGCTCGACACGCCGGCCTCGGCGCTCGGCATCCTGGCCGCGCTGGGCGAGGCGGGCTACACGCTGGCCGGCGCGCTGCCCGAGACGGGCGACGCGCTGATCGCGCGGCTCACCGAGGGTGTGACCAACGATCCGACCTCGCAGGCGATCCGCCCGGCCTTCCAGAGCCTCGCGATGGATGCCTACCGGCGCCGTTACGCACGGCTGCCGGCGGCCGCGCGCGAGGCGATCGAGGCGCGCTGGGGCGAGCCCGAGCAGGACCCGACATTGCGCCACGGACGTTTCCCGATCGCCGGCTGGCGCGCGGGGCAGGTGTTCGTCGGGATCCAGCCGGCGCGCACGCGCGAGGCGAACGACTACGCGAGCTATCACGATGCCGAGATCGTGCCGCCGCACGCTTATCTGGCCTTCTACTTCTGGCTGCGCGACGCATTCGCGATCGACGCGATCGTGCACGTCGGCAAGCACGGCAATCTCGAATGGCTGCCGGGCAAGAGCGTGGCGCTGTCCGAGGCCTGCTGGCCCGACCTGATCCTCGGGCCGCTGCCGCATCTGTACCCGTTCATCGTCAACGATCCCGGCGAGGGCAGCCAGGCCAAGCGCCGCGCCCAGGCGGTGATCGTCGACCACCTGATGCCGCCGCTCACGCGCGCCGAGAACTACGGGCCGCTGCAGGACCTGGAGCGGCAGGTCGACGAATACTACGACGCGCTGATGGTCGATCCGCGCCGCGCCAAACTGTTGCGCCGGAGCATCCTCGACACCATCGTCGAGCACCGGCTGCACGAGGAACTGAGCCTGGCCGAGCCCAGCGGCCGCGACGACGAGGACGCGCTGCTCACGCGCGTCGACGCCTGGCTCTGCGAACTGAAGGAAGCGCAGATCCGCGACGGCCTGCATGTCTTCGGCCGCTCGCCCGAGGCGCGCCAGCGCCGCGACACGCTGCTCGCGCTGGCGCGTTTCCCGGTCGGCGACGGGCTCGGCGCGAACGCCGGCCTGATCGCCGCGCTCGCGCGCGATCTCCAGCTCGGCGCCGGTTTCGATCCGCTCTCGGCCGACTGGGCCGCGCCCTGGCAGGGGCCGCGCCCGACCGAGTTGAGCGAGGTCGACGCGACGCCGTGGCGGCATGCCGGCGACACCCGCGAGCGGCTCGAACTGCTGGCGCAGCGGCTCGTCGCGGGGCTGGCCGGCGAGGGCGAGGGCGAGGGCGGGAGCGGGAAGGGCGACGGCGGGGGCGACCGTGAAGCCGAAGGCTTGGCCCCCCGGCACGAGCCCGACGACGCGGCCGACCTGCTCGCGCTGCGTCGCCTGCGCGCCGAAGCCGGGCGCTGGCCGGCCACGCTGGCCGTGCTCGAGCGCGTCGCGCGCGATCTCGCGCCGCGCCTGGACGACTGCGGTGCCGACGAATTGCGCCATCTGCTGCGCGGCCTCGACGGCCGTTTCGTGCCGCCCGGGCCGAGCGGCTCGCCCTCGCGCGGCCGTCCCGACGTGCTGCCGACCGGCCGCAACTTCTACTCGGTCGACACGCGCGCCGTGCCGACCCAGGCGGCCTGGTCGCTCGGCATGAAGTCGGCGCACCAACTGGTCGAGCGGCATCTGCAGGAGCATGGCGACTATCCGCGCGCGGTCGGCCTGTCGGTATGGGGCACGGCCACCATGCGCACCGGCGGCGACGACATCGCCCAGGCCTTCGCGCTGATCGGCGTGCGCCCGAAGTGGGCGCACGGCAGCCACCGCGTGACCGACTTCGAGATCCTGCCGATCGAGATCTTCGAGCGCCCGCGCATCGATGTGACGCTGCGCGTCTCGGGCTTCTTCCGCGATGCCTTCGCCAACCTGATGCACCTGTTCGACGCGGCCGTGCAGGCGGTCGCCGAGCTCGACGAGCCGGCCCACCTGAACCCGATCCACGAGCGCGTGCGGCGTGACGCGGCGGCCCTGGTCGAGCGCGGCGCGAGCGCCGAGGAGGCGCGACGCCGCGCCGGCTGGCGCGTGTTCGGCGCGCGGCCGGGCAGCTACGGCGCCGGCCTGCAGGAGCTGATCGACCAGCGCAACTGGCAGAGCGACGCCGACCTGGCCCGGGCCTACCAGTCCTGGGGCGGCTACGCCTACGCGCAGGGCAGCGCCGGCGAGGCCGCGCAGGACGCCTTCGGCGCGCGGCTGGCCAACATCGACGCAGTGGTGCAGAACCAGGACAACCGCGAGCACGACCTGCTCGACTCCAACGACTACTACCAGTTCCAGGGCGGCATGGCGGCCGCGGTCCGCCATCTGTCGGGGCGCCAGCCGGCGCTCTACCACGGCGACCACAGCCGCCCCGACACGCCGCGCATGAACACGCTCGGCGAGGAGATCGCGCGCGTGATCCGCTCGCGCGTGGTCAACCCGAAGTGGATCGACGGCGTGAAGCGCCACGGCTACAAGGGCGCGGCCGAGCTGGCCGCCACCGTCGATTATCTCTATGGCTACGACGCCACCGCGCGCGTGGTGGCCGATCATCAATACGCGCTGGTCGCCGACGCCTACGTCAACGACGCCGACACGCGCGCGTTCCTCGAGCGGCACAACCCGCATGCGCTGCACGGCATCTGCGAGCGCCTGCTCGAAGCGATCCAGCGCGGCCTCTGGCAACAACCCGGCGCCTATCGCGAGCAGCTCGAGGCACGCCTGCTCGCCGTCGAACAGCATCTGGAAGGAACCCGGCGATGAACCCGCACGACCCGAGCGGCGGCCTGCCGCCGTTTCCGTTTTCCGCGCTGATCGGCCAGGCCGCGCTGCAGCAGGCGTTGTTGCTGGTGGCCGTCGATCCCTCGATCGGCGGCGTGCTGGTGAGCGGGCCGCGCGGCACCGCGAAATCGACGGCGGCGCGCGCGCTGGCCGAGCTGCTGCCGCGGGGCCGCTTCGTGACGCTGCCGCTGGGCGCCGCCGACGAGCACGTGACCGGCACGCTGGACCTGGCCGGCGCGCTCGGCGAGAACGCCGTGCGTTTCTCGCCGGGGCTGCTGGCGCGCGCGCATCTGGGCGTGCTCTATGTCGACGAGATCAACCTGCTGCCCGACGGCCTGGTCGACGTGCTGCTCGACGCGGCCGCGAGCGGCGTCAACACGGTCGAGCGCGACGGCATCTCGCACACACACGCGGCGCGCTTCGCGCTGGTCGGCACCATGAATCCGGAAGAGGGCGAGTTGCGTCCGCAGTTGCTGGATCGCTTCGGCTTGATGGTGGAACTCGAGAACTGTCGCGACATCGCCGAGCGGCAGCGCATCGTCAAGGCGCGGCTGGCCTTCGATCTCGATCCGGCGGGCTTTCGCGCCGGGCATGCCGCGGCACTGGCCGCGCTGGCCGAACGGATCGGCCGCGCGCGCGAGGCGCTGGCGAGCGTGCAGGTCGACGACAGCGTGCACGAGCAGGTTGCCCGGCTCTGCATCGAGGCGGCCGTCGACGGGTTGCGTGCCGACCTGGTGATGCTGCGCGCCGCGCGGGCGCTGGCCGCCTTCGAGGGCGCGGCGGCGGTGAGCGCCGCGCAGGTCGAGCGCGTGG
>NZ_VWWK01000260.1:0-6983 GCF_011753035.1 Burkholderia sp. Ax-1720
TCGGCGTGGCGCCGGCGCCGCGCCGCGGGCCGGACGCGCGCCGCGCTCGGTGCTGGTGGTGGGCGGCGCCGGCAATGTCGGGATGGTCTATGCGGCGTTCTTCGCCAGCGTGGCCGGTGCCGACGTGGCGATCGCCAGCCGTGGCGCAACCCGGGTGGGCGCCGCGCTGCGCAACCCGGAAACCGCCTCGGACCCGGCGCTGCGCCGCCGGCACGGGCTGCATGCGCGCATGGTGAAGGCGGGGCACCGGATCCTGTTCATCGACGCCGACGCGACCGATCCGGCCGCGCTCGAACATGCCGCGCGCGAGGCCGAGCAGGCCTTCGGCTCGCTCGACCTGATCGTGCATGCCGCCGGCGCGCCGACCGACATGCATTACCGCGCCTTCAACGAAACCGACGACGCCTACCTGCGCGCGCTGATCGCGCCGAAGCTGGCGGTCTGCGCCAACCTGCACGCGCTGACGCGCCGCCTCGCGGTGCCGCGCGTGATGGTGGTCTCGTCGATCTCGGCGACGCTCGGCGGGATCGGGCTCTACGGCTACGCGGCCTCGCACTCGCTGCTCAACGCCTATGCGCGCGCGGCGAGCAGCGCGAGCTGCAGCTGGAGCGTGATCGACTGGGATGCCTGGGCCTTCTTCAAGGACACCCGCGAGGACGGCAATGCCGACGTCGGCATCGATCACTACGCGATCAGCGAGGACGAGGGGCTGGCGGTGCTCGGACGCCTGGCCGCGCTCGATTGGCCGGCCCACGTGGTGGTGGCCAGCGGCGACCTGCTGGGCCGCTACCGCAACTGGGTGCTCGGCGAGCGCGACGATCCGGCCGCGGCCGTCGTCGAACTGGCGCCGCGCCCGCCGCTCAAGGACGAGCTGGTGCCGCCGCGCAACCAGGTGGAGCAGGTGCTGGCCGCGCTGTGGAGCGAATGCGTGGGCGTGCAGCCGGTGGGCATCCGCGACAACTTCTTCGAACTGGGCGGCCATTCGCTGATCGCGCTGAAGCTGGTGGAAAGCATCAACCAGGCGCTCGACTGGGATCTCGCCGCGATCGACATGTTCCGCTTCCCGACCATCGAACGGCTCGCCGAGGCCCACGCCCCGCAATCGAAACCCGAACCCGCGCCCGCGCGGGCAGGCGAAGCGCCGCCCGGCGCACGCCGCCGGCACGACTATTACCAAACCCGGAAACTTAGCATGGAGTCGCAAAGTGAGTGATCTTGACATCGCGATCATCGGCATGAGCGGTGCCTTCCCCGGCGCCGCCGACGTGCGCGAATTCTGGCGCAACCTCGAGGCCGGGCGCTGCTCGCTCGAACGCTACGACGAGCAGGAGCTGCTCGCGGCGGGGATCGATCCCGCGCATCTGCGCGCGCCGAACTACGTGCCGGTCGGCGGCCGCCTGCGCGACATCGAATGCTTCGACAACGCCTTCTTCGGCATCAGCAACCACGACGCGCGGCTGATGGATCCGCAGCAGCGCGTGTTCCTGCAGCTCGCCTGGCACGCGTTCGAGGACGCCGGCTTCGTGCCGGGCGTCGATCCGGGCCGGGTCGGCGTGTACGCCGGCGTGAGCCTGAACAGCTACCTGCACTCGGTGGTGTTCCGCTCCGAGGCGGTCGACCTGGACCGCGACGGCCAGAGCATCCTGTTCGGCAACCTGAGCGACTACCTGACCACGCGCCTGTCGTACCTGCTCGACCTGCATGGGCCGAGCGTAAACATCCAGACCGCCTGCTCGACCTCGCTGGTGGCGATCCACGCCGCCTGCCAGGACCTGCTCAGCTACCAGGCCGATCTCGCGCTGGCGGGCGCGGTGTCGATCAATGTGCCGAACACGCGCGGCTACCTGTACAGCCAGGACAGCTTCTTTTCGCCCGACGGGCAGGTGCGCGCCTTCGACGAAGGCGCGGTGGGCACGGTGTTCAGCAACGGCGCCGGGCTGGTGGTGCTCAAGCGCCTGGAGGACGCGCTGCGCGACGGCGACCAGATCTATGCCGTGCTCAAGGGCAGCGCCGTCAACAACGACGGCAGCGACAAGGTCGGCTACGCGGCGCCGAGCGTGTCGGGCCAGCGCGCCGTGATCCGCGACGCGCTGGAGGCGGCCCGCGTGCGGCCCGCGCAGATCCAGTACGTCGAGGCGCACGGCACCGGCACCTCGCTGGGCGACCCGATCGAGATCGCCGCCCTGACCGAGGCCTATGCCGACGCCGAAGCGGGCGAGGGCGGCTCGCGCGCGGTGAAATGCGCGATCGGCTCGGTGAAGTCCAATATCGGCCATATCGACGTGGCGGCCGGCGCGGCCGGCGTGATCAAGACGGCCCTGGCGCTGCGTCATCGCCGCTTGCCCGCCTCGCTCGGCTTCGAGACCGCGAACCCGCGCCTGAACCTGGCGCGCGGCCCGTTCGAGGTCAACGCGCGGGGCCGCGAATGGCACTCCGACACGCCGCGCCTGGCCGCCGTCAGCAGTTTCGGCATCGGCGGCACCAACGCGCACGCGATCCTGGCGGAGGCGCCGGTGCTCGCGCCGCTGCCGGCCACCCGCGCGGCCTATTGCCTGACGCTGTCGGCGCGCAGCGCGCAGGCGCTGGAAACGCTGCGCCTGGCCTACCTCGGCTGGCTCAACGGCGCGGAGCTGCCGCCCTTCGCCGACCTCTGCTACACCGCCAACGTCGGCCGCAAGGCCTTCGCGCATCGGCTCGCGGTGGTGGCGGGCGACGCGGCCGAGGCCGCCGACGAACTGGCGGTCGCCACGCCGCACGTGTGGCAGGGCGAGCGGCATCGGCTGCTGGTGGCAACCGTCTCGAGCGAGCCGGAAGCGACCTGGCGCGCGATCCGCGCGCGCGAGGCCGACAGCCTGGCACGCTTCGATGCGTATGCGCTGCCCGAGCGGATCGCCGCCTACGCGCTGCGGCTCGTCGCGCGCCTGCGCGGCCTCGGCGTCGACGCCCATCCGCAGCCGCATGCCACGCTGCCGGCCGCGCTCGCCGAGGCGCTGGTCGAGACGGGCGGCGAGGGCATGGCCGCGGTATTGAGCGGCCACGCCGTCGAACCGACGCCGAGCGACTACCTGCTCACGCTCGACGGCGCCGCGCGGCTGCCGTTGCGAGGCCGCGTGGTCGAGCTGGGTGCGCCCTCGCTCGACGACGCGTTCCTCGCCCGCCTGCTGGCCGTCGCCTGGCAGGCCGGCTTGTCGGTGGACTGGCGCGCGGCGCACGCCGAGGAGCCGCGCCGCAAGGTGTCCCTGCCCGGTTATGCGTTCGCGAAGACGGTGCAGTGGCTGCCGGTGAGCAGCGAGGCCGAGCGACGCAACCGCAAAATCGACGACATCGGCCAGTGGTTCTACAAGCCGACCTGGCGCGAGAGCGCGACGCTCGCCGCGGGCACCCAGCGCGTCGACGCGTTCCGCGACGCGCCGGTGCTGGTGTTCGCGCCGAACCGCGAAGCGCGCCTCGGCGCGCCGTGGGCGGACCTGGCGCGCTGCAGCTACGTGGTGCCCGGCGCGGGCTTCGCGGTGCTCGACGAGCAGACCTTCGCGATCGATCCGGCCAGCGAGGACGACTACCGGCTGCTGCTCGACGCGCTCGCCGCGCGCGCCAGCCTGCCGCTCTACATCGTGCACGCCTGGCTCGCGCCCGAGTCCGACTGGGACGGCACCCCGGCGCGCTTCGCCGAGCACCAGGCGCCGGGCCTGTTCAGCCTGATCTACCTGGCGCGCACGCTGAACCGCGCCACGCTGGGCACCGGCGCATGCTCGATCGTGGTCGCGGCCTCGCAACTGGTCGCGCTCTCGCCCGACGAGGCGCTGCATCCCGACAAGGCCACCGTGCTGGGCATCAGCCGCACCCTGCAGAAGGAATACGCGTTCATCGACTGCCGGATCGTCGACGTGCGCTCGAGCGAGCTGTTTTCCGCGAACGCGTCGGCAGCGCGCCTCGGCCTGGAGTTCCTGGAGCCGCTGACGGCCGCCAACGAGATCGTCGCGCTGCGCGACGGGCGCCGCTGGCAGAGCGTCTACGAGCGCTTCTCGGTGCCGGCGGACTGCACGCCGCAAGTCGCGGCCGAGGGCGTCTACGCGGTGTTCGGCGGGCTCGGCGAGCTGGGCCTGAGCGTGGCCGACTATCTCGCGAGCCGCGCGGCCTGCACCATCCTGTTGCTGAATTCGTCGCGCTTCGTGCCGCGCGAGCAATGGGACGCCTGGCTCGCCGAGCACGGCGCGGACCATCCCTATTCGCGCAAGATCGAGCGCATTCGCGCCATGGAGCGGCAGGGCGCGACGGTGCGCATCGAGCGTTGCGACATCACCGATGGCCAGGCCCTGGCCGCCACGCTCGACGCGGCGCGCGAGCGCCACGGCGCGATCCACAGCGTGATCCATGCGGCCGGCCGGGTCGAGAACGGCATGATCGACAACAAGGACATCGCCCACTTCGACACGGTGTTCGCGGCCAAGGTCTACGGCACCTACCACCTGCTCGCGTATCTGCGGCGACACCCCGTCACCAAGCTGATCCTCTGTTCGAGCATGAACTCGATCATCGGCGGGCTGGGCCAGATCGACAACGCGGCGGCCAACGCCTTCGTCGACGCGATCGCGCAGACCGGCCTCGCGGCCGGGCTCGGCGACGTGTGCTCGACCAACTGGGGGGCCGTCAACGCCGAGCGGCTGACGCGCCCGAACGTGCTGCCGCAGTTCGCCGACCTGAGCCGCGAGCACATGCGCAACCACATGACCGAGCAGGAGATCGCAGCCGTCTACGACCGCATCCTGCACTGGAATTTCGGGCCGCGGCTGGTGATCTCGACGATCGACTTCGATTCGGTGCTGGAGCACTGGGGCGAGGTCAGCAAGGTCACCGAGCTGGCGCGGCTGCGGCACGTGGCGGCCGAGGCCGGCACGCGCGCCGGCGAGGACGACGGCCAGGCCTACCGCTCCGAGCTGCACCGCTTCGTCGAGCGCAGCTGGGCCGGCATCCTCGGCGCGCCGCGGCTCGGCTGGGACGACGTGCTGCTGGAGCAGGGCGCGCATTCGCTGAGCGCGGTGCAGTTCGTCTCGATGATCAAGGACCGCTACCAGGTCGGCCTGCACGCGATGATCATCTACGAGATCCGCACCCTCGGCCTGCTCGTCGAGCATATCGAAACCAAGCTGCTGGAGCGCGACGCGCAGCTCGCCGTCAATCAATGATCCCAAACATGGCAGTCCATTCAGAGGGCCGTGCAATGACCCAATCCGCACCATCCGTCTACGCCCAGTTCGAGCAGGCCTGCGCCGCGCAGCCCGACGCGCTCGCCCTGGAAGGCCCGTCCGGGCAACTCAGCTACGCCGGGCTGCGGGCGAGCGTCGCCTCGATCGGCGCGCGACTCGCCGCGGCGGGCGTCACGCCCGGCACCCTGGTCGGCGTGTTGCTGCCGCGCGATTTCCGGCTGCCCGCCGCGATCCTCGCCGCGTTCGGCTCGCAGGCCGTCTATGTGCCGCTCACCGAGAAGTATCCGCCCGAGCGCATTCGCGAGATCGTGTCGACCCACCGCATCGTCCACGTGGTGACCAGCGAGGCCCTGGCGGGGCTGCTGCCGCCCGAGTGCCGCCCGATCGTGCTGCCGCCCGAACCGGACGCGGCGCCGGGCGAGGCCTGGCATCCCGCCGCGCCGCGCGGCGACGACGCCCCCGCCTACGTGGTGTTCACCTCCGGCTCGACCGGCACGCCCAAGGGCGTGCTGATCGGCGAGGCGAGCCTGCGCAACCTGATCGACTGGTATCGCGCCGCCTATCGGCCCGACGAGCGGCGCGCGGTGCTGGCCTCGACCCAGATCACCTTCGACCTGTCGCTGTTCGAGCTGGTCTGCACGCTCTGCTCCGGCAGCAAGGTGGTGCTGGTCGACTCGATCCTGCAACTGCTCGAGGCCGATGCCGAGTTCGACGTCAGCCTCATCAACACGGTGCCCTCCGCCGCGCGGGAGCTGGTGCGTCGCAGCCGCTTCCCGGCCGCGACGCGGATCGTCAACCTGGCCGGCGAGGCGCTGTACCAGGATCTGGTCGACGCGATCCACGATGCCGCGCCGCAGGTCCGGCAAGTCCACAACCTCTACGGCCCCTCCGAGGACACCACCTATTCGACGGGTCATGCCGTGCCGCGCCACGGCGCCAGCCGCACCGTCAGCATCGGCCGCTCGCTGCCGGGCAAGACCGCGCATCTGCTCGACGACGCGCTGATGCCGGTCGAGCCCGGCACCGTCGGCGAGATCTGCCTGAGCGGGGAGGGCGTCGCGCTCGGCTACCTGAACGACCCGCGGCTCACCGCGGAGAAATTCCCGACCGTCGCGCAGGGCCCGCTGAAGGGGCTGCGCCTCTATCGCACCGGCGATCTCGGCCAATTCGACGAGGACGGCCTGCTGCGCTACCTCGGCCGCGCCGACCGGCAGGTCAAGGTGCGTGGGGTGCGTATCGAGCCGGGCGAGGTGGAGGTCGCGCTGCGCGGCATCGCCGGCGTGGCCGACGCGGCGGTGGTGAAGGTCGTCGATCCCTCGGGCAACGACCAGCTCGTCGCGCTGGTGGTGGCCCAGCCGGGCCACGCGCCCGGGCACGAGATCCTGGACCAGTTGCACACGCGCCTGCCGGCCTTCATGGTGCCGTCGCGGCTCGAGCCGATCGCGGCGATCCCGCTGAACGGCAACGGCAAGACCGACCGCACCGCGCTCGAGCGGATCGCCTCGGCGTGCTATCGCAGCGAGCCGGCCGCCGACGATCTGGACGAGCAGGTCCGCGAGGTGGTGGCCACGCTGATGGCGCGCACCGACGTGGCCACCGACACGGACTTTTTCCGGATCGGCGGCAACTCCTTGCTGAGCGCCCAGCTGACCTTCCTGCTGCAGCAGCGATTCGCCGTCACGGTCAGCATCGCCGACGTGTTCCGCCAGCGCACCCCGGCCGCGCTCGCCGCCGCGATCCGCGCGCGGCGAGCGGCCACCCCCGCCGCCGGGACCGCCG
>NZ_VWWK01000261.1:0-6955 GCF_011753035.1 Burkholderia sp. Ax-1720
CTGCGCCGCGTTCGGCGGCACGCTCGCGCACCAGCCGCGCGAGGGCGGCGGCACCGTGCTGCGCGCGCGCTTCGCCTGGGATGCGCTGCTGGCCGCGCCGCGCGCATCGGCACATGCTTCGGGCTGCTGAGGAGACGCGATGGCGCTGAATCTGTTGCTCGTGGACGATCACGCGATCGTCCGCCAGGGAATCCGGCAACTGCTGCTCGACCGCCGCGTGGCGGACGAGGTGGCCGAGGCCGAATCGGGCGCCGAGGCGCTCGCGGCCGCCGACAAGGGCAGCTTCGACGTGATCCTGCTCGACATCTCGCTGCCCGACATCAACGGCGTGGAGGTGCTCAAGCGCCTCAAGCGCAAGCTGCCGTCCACCCCGGTGCTGATGTTCTCGATGTACCGCGAGGACCAGTACGCGGTGCGCGCGCTGAAGGCCGGCGCGGCCGGCTACCTGTCGAAGACGGTCAATGCCGCGCAGATGATCTCGGCGATCCAGCAGGTGGCGGCCGGCCGCAAGTACGTGAGCCCGGCGCTGGCCGAGGCGCTGGCCGAATACGTCTCGTTCGAGAACGAGCCGCTGCCGCACGAGAAGCTGTCCGACCGCGAATACCAGACGCTCTGCATGCTGGCCTCGGGCAAGCGGCTCACCGACATCGCCGTCACCCTCTCGCTGTCGGTCAAGACGGTCAGCGTCTATCGCACGCGCCTGCTCGAGAAGATGAAGCTGTCGAACAACGCCGAGCTGACCTTCTACGCGATGAGCAACCGCCTGCTCGAGATGGCGCCGCCCACCCCGGCCGGCGCCTGAACCCGCCGCGGCGGCCCGCCATTCCGAGGGCCGCCCCAGGCGACTCCGCCGCCCATCCCCGCCCTTCCCCAAGCGCCCGCGCATCGCGCGCAAGCCCCTGTTTTCATTAGACGAATGTAGGTGCAACCCGAATAGGGCAACCGAAACGGATCGGCTAGAATGCCGGGGTTCCACCGACCATAACCATAATCCGCAGCCGTCGGCCGCGACTCACGTCATTCAATCCGCATGTCACTTCTTCGCAAGAAAAACGTCGACCAGATGATCGCCGGCGCCCAGCGCGCCGGCCTCAAGAAGGCGCTCGGCGCCGTCGACCTCACCTTCCTCGGCATCGGCGCCATCATCGGCACGGGGATCTTCGTGCTGACCGGCACGGGCGCGGTCCAGGCCGGACCGGCGCTGATGGTCTCGTTCATCGTGGCGGCGATCGCATGCGGGCTGTCCGCGCTCGCCTACGCCGAATTCGCCTCCACCATCCCGGTGGCCGGCTCGATCTACACCTATTCGTATGCCACGCTCGGCGAGCTGGTGGCCTGGATCATCGGCTGGGACCTGATGCTCGAATACAGCCTGGCCGCCTCGGCCGTGTCGGTCGGCTGGTCGGGCTACGCGCAGTCCCTGCTCAAGGGTTTCGGCGTGGTGCTGCCCACCGTGCTCACCGCCGCGCCCAACTCGGTGCCCGGCGTGACCACCTACTTCGACCTGCCCGCCTTCGTGGTGATGATGGCGATCACCACCCTGCTTTCGCTGGGCATCCGCGAATCGACGCGCGTCAACAATGTGATGGTGTTCATCAAGGTGGCGGTGGTGCTGCTGGTGATCGCGGTGGGCGTGTTCCACGTGACGCCCGCCAACTGGACGCCGTTCATGCCGCATGGCTGGCCGGGCGTGTTCGGCGCGGCGGCGGTGATGTTCTTCGCCTTCATCGGCTTCGACGCGGTGTCCTCGGCCGCCGAGGAAGTGAAGAATCCCAAGCGCGACCTGCCGATCGGCATCATCGCCTCGCTGGGCGTGTGCGCGGTGCTGTACGTGGCGGTCGCGGCCATCGCCACCGGCATCGTGCCTTCCGCGCAATACGCCGGCATCACGCACCCGATCTCCTACGCGCTGCAGGTGGCGGGCCAGAACTGGGTGGCCGGCTTCATCGACCTGGGCGCCGTGATCGGCATGCTGACCGTGATCCTGGTGATGACCTACGGCCAGACCCGCGTCACCTACGCGATGTCGCGCGACGGCCTGCTGCCGGCCGTGCTCTCGCGCGTGCATCCGCGCTTCCAGACGCCGTTCCTGGCGACCTGGATCATCGGCCTGCTGTGCGCGCTGATCGCCGCGCTGATCCCGCTCAACGTGCTGGCCGAGCTGATCAACATCGGCACGCTGGCGGCCTTCTCGATGGTCTCGATCGCGGTGATCGTGCTGCGCCGCACGCGCCCGGACCTGCCGCGCGCGTTCCGCTGCCCCGGCGTGCCGGTGGTGCCGGTGCTGGCCGTGGCCGCCTGCGTGTTCCTGATGCTGAACCTCAGCGCGGTGACCTGGAAGGCCTTCGGCATCTGGCTGGTGATCGGCCTGGTGATCTACTTCGTCTACTCGCGTCGCAACGCGAAGATCGCCCAGGGCGGCGCGCAGCACTGAGCCTCGCCTCCCGGCCAGGCCCGCCGCCCGCTCGCGCGGGCGCGGCGCCCACGAAAAAGGCTCGTCGTCGACGAGCCTTTTTGCTTGATGCGGCCGGATGCGCCGCCGCCGCGAATCTTGCCGCGAATCTCGCCGCGAAGCCGCCGCCCGTCAGCTCAATCCCGCCAGCAACGCCGCCGTGATCGAGCCGGCCACCAGCACCACGCCGATGGTGCGGCGCTTGTTGAGCTCGGTCCACAGCAGCACGCCGGTCAGCGAGAGCAGGATCATCGAGCCGGCGATGGTGTCCATCAGCAGCACCCAGAAGATGTTCATGCCCACGCCGCGATGCAGGTTGGTGAGGGTGGTCATCAGCGAGTTGTCGCTGCGCTTGAGGGAGATGGCCTGGCTGCCGACCCAGTAGTCGGCCACCACGTTCGCGCCCGGCTTGAACAGCGTGATCTGCCAGTGCTCGGGCTGCATCACGCTGCGATCGCCCCATTCCACCGGCTGCGCCGCTTCCTTGCGGATCCGCGTGCGGCCGGCATCGAACTTCAGCTCCTTGATCAGCCAGGCCTCGAGCCTGGCGGGCGACTTGGGCGCCGGCACGGGCAGGGGCATCTGCACCTCGCTCACGCGCGGCGCGCCCGGCGAGATCTTCAGCGGCGGCGCGCGATGGTTCATCACGAAACCGGTCACGCCGAACATCAGGCCCAGCACCGCGCCCCACAGCCCCACCCAGCCATGCACCTTGCGCAGCCACTTGATGAAGGTCGCGCGCCGCGAGCGCTGGCGCCGCGCGGCCAGCTCGGCCTCGGCCAGCGGGCGGGCCGGGCCGGCCGCCGCCCCCGCATAGCGCGTCGCCACGCCGGAAGACAGCTTCGGTTCGATCGATTCGGGCGCGTTCACGCTCACTCCAATGCCAATACGACAAGGGCGGCCCGCGACGCTGGTCGCTCGGCCGCCCTCTATCTTTAAATGAGAATCGCTATCATTACATAAAGCCCGGCGGGACTCAATCGCCGCCTGCGTGCCGGGCCCCGAAACAATGCGTCGGGGTCCGAACCAGCCGCGCGCGGCGCGCGCCTCGCTCGCGTTCCGAAGCCGCCGTACCGGCCCCGAAAGACGGGCGTTTCCGTCCTGCCGGGGCGGCATCGTCATGGTTTTTCGTGACAGGGGCATGTCGAGGCCAGGAAATTCGTTATCCGATGCATCGCGAACGCGCGCGTTGATTCCGGCGGCGCTAGAATCCCGACATCATCCGGACGTGCCGCGCCTTCGACGGGGATTCACCGAGACGCGCCGCCGCCACGCAAGCCATGCGGCATACCAGGCGTCCGGACCACAAAGACGACAAAAAACGGGGCCAGCTCTTCATGAACGACATCGCATCCGCGCCGGGTGGTCCACCGCTCGCGCCCGCCGTCACGGCCGCGCTCGGCGCGGCGGCGGCGCCAGCCAGCCTGCCCGCCGCCGCGCCGGGCGACGTCGACAGCTTCCGCATCCGCTTTTCCGTGCAGACGCGCGCCGCCGATCCGCGCCGCCGCGCGCGCCACGGCGGCTTTCCCGGCAGCGGCACGCTGAGCTTCGGCGCGGCCACCGGCACGCTGTCGCTGGACGGCAGCACCGGCGGCTGGATCGGCGCCCAACCCTTCCACCTGGCGATCCCGCGCGCGCAGATCTTCGATGCCAGCAGCGCCGGCAAGCGCATCTTCTTCGATCTCCACACCCCCGACGGCGTGCTCGGCATCGCGCTGCAGGCCGCCGACGCGGCCGCCGCCGCGAGCATCGCCGACCGCCTGCCGATGCAGGTCACCTCCACCTTCGCCGCCGAACTCGACGCGCACGCGCGCTTCGGCGACCTGGTGCAGTCCCGACCGATCGCCTGGGCCACCTGGGGTCTGGTGGCGGCGAACCTGCTGCTGTTCGCGGCGATGGTGCTCAACGGCGTCTCGCCGCTGCAGCCCGACATACCGGCGATGATCCGCTGGGGCGCGAACTACGGCCCCGACACGCTGGACGGCGACTGGTGGCGCCTGCTGACCAGCAGCTTCGAGCACTTCGGGGCGCTGCACCTGGCCGTCAACCTGCTGGTGCTGGCGCGTTTCGGGCCGCTCGCGGAACGGCTCTACGGCAGCTTCCGCTTCCTCTCGCTGTACCTGTTCGCGGGCGTGATCGCCAGCATGACCAGCGTGCTGTGGGACCCGATGCAATGCGCGGCCGGCGCCTCGGGCGCGATCCTCGGCGTGTTCGGCGCGCTGCTGGCCTGCCTGCTGCGCCGGCGCCGCGAGCTGCCGGCGCTGGTGCACGACCACCAGCGCTCGCTGGCGCTCGGCTTCGTCGCCTACTGCCTCTACAACGGCTTCCTGCATCCGGCGATCGACAACGCCGCCCACCTCGGCGGCCTCGCGGCCGGCTTCGCGGTGGGCCTGGCGCTGGCGCCGCCGCTCGATCCGGCCGCGCGCGAGGCGACCGCCGGCGCGAACGTGACCACCGCGGCCGGGATCGGCGCGCTGCTGGTGATCGCGCTGGCCTACCCGCTCACCCATCCCGGCCACGGACGCCAGCAGGAGCTGCGTTTCGCCCGCGAATACATGGCGATGACGGGCGCCTCGGCCGAGATCGGCAACGCGCTGGCGACGCTGCAGCGCGAGCCGATGGGCACCGAGGCCGAGCGGCTGGCGGTGTCGAACCAGGTGATGACCGATATCGTGCCGCGCTGGAACAACCTCTACGCGGTGCTGTCGAGCCTGCCGCTGCCGGACGGCTCGCCCTACCGCGCGCTGCGCGACACCAGCCTCGGCATGCTCGACAACGCGCGCCGCATGGCGACCAGCTATGCGCTGGTGCTGGTGCGTCCGCGCGAGGAGGGCGAGGCGATGCTGGAGAGCTACCGCGCGCTGCTGCTCGACCAGCATGCGCGCGCCAAGGACCTGCGCCAGGAGGAGCTGGCGCTGCGCAATACCAGCCGCTTCACGCATCGCCACGGGCCGGCGCTCGCGCCGGTGCCGGGCAGCGCCGCGGCGGCGCGTTCGTAGCGGACGGGGCCGCGTCGCGACGGAAGCCCACGCCTCGCTTCATCCCGCCTCAGCGGCCCGCTCGCAGTGGGTGATTCCGCGAGGCCGACCAACCCGGCAAGCCCGCCCTCGTCTCATCCACTTTCAGCGGCGCGGCTGCGGCAGCGCCGGAAACTCGCCGCCCGGCTCGGGCTTGCCACCGGGGCCGGCCGCCGCGCCATCGGCCTCGGCCTCGCGCGGCTCGGCGCGCTCCAGCGCATAGAGCCAGGCCAGCAGCTCGGCCACCGCCTGGTAGAGCGCCGGCGGAATCCGATCGTCGAGATCGACCTGCATCAGCAGCGACACCATCTCCGGCGCGGTATGCACGTACAGGCCCGCCTCGCGGGCGCGCGCCACGATCATCTCGGCGACCAGCCCGTAACCCTTGGCGACCACCCGCGGCGCGGCATCGCCGCCCTTCGGGTCGTAGACCAGCGCGGCCGCGCGCTTGCGCTTGTCGCCGCTCATCGCCAGAGCCCGTCGTCGAGGAAGCCGAATTCGTCGATATCGTCGAAATCGCCGAGATCGTGCTGCTTCGCGGCAGGGCGCGCCGCGCCGGCCTGCGCGTGCGCCTGGCCCTGCTCGTAGGCCGCCGCGGCCGCGCGCGAGGCGGCGCTGTCGAAGGGATCGGGCACGCTGTCGACGGCGCGGATCGTCAGGCCGCCGAGCTCCAGCCCCGAAGCCTGCAGGCGCTGGCGCAGGGCCTCGCCGTGGGCGCTGAGGCGCGCCGCGCCGGCGTCGTTGGCGCGCAGCCGCGCCACCAGCTGGGTGCCGGTCAGCACCAGTTCCGCATCGACCGCGCCCAGCGTGGGCAGCGACAGCATCAGCCGCGTGCGCCAGGCCAGCGGCGCCTCGCCGGGCTGCGTGCCGCCCGCGTCGGGCTCAACGCTCCAGTCGAGCCGCGCGCCGGGCCAGGCCTCGCCGCTCCAGCGAAACTGCTGGGTCGCGAGCAGGTCGAGCTGCTGGCGCACCAGCGGCAGCGTGGCCGGGTTGACGGTGGCCATCGCGGCCGAGCCGTTGGCGCCATTGGCATCGCCGCCCAGGGCCGCGCCCGGCTGACTGGTGGTGGCGGCCAGCAGGCGGCTCGCGCCCTCGTCGGCGGCCTGGAAGGCATAGGCGAGCGCGCCGCTGGCGCCGAACTGGCCTGCCGCCGGTGAGCGGGCCGGCGACGCATCCGGCGCGGCCCCGCCGCCGGCGCCCGCGGGCGTCGCACCGCCGTCGGGGGCCGCGCCGCGAGGCGCTGCACCACCGCCCGGCGCTGCCCCGCCGTCGCGTGCCGCCGCCTGGGTCAACTGGTTCTGGGGTTCGCGCGCGAGATCGGCCGTGCCGCGCTGGCCGGCCAGCCACTGCGCGAGATGGGATTCGTAGAACAGGCCGCTGTCGGCTACCGAGCGCGCCAGCGCCGCGGCCAGCGCGGCGATCGCCGCCTGGGCGATCGACGGCGTGAGCGGCGCGGCCGCCTGGGCGCCGTCGGCCGTGCCGGTGG
>NZ_VWWK01000262.1:0-6932 GCF_011753035.1 Burkholderia sp. Ax-1720
GGCGCAGGCCGGCAGCATCGCCAGCGTGCGCTCCAGCGGCGCGCAGTCGGCCCAGTCCCGCAGCCAGCCCTGCCAGCGCGCCAGCTCGGCCCCGGCGAGTGCGGGTTGCGTGGCGAGGCGCTCGGCCGGGCAATCCCACAGCAGCGCGGCCACGGTTTCCAGCGAGGCCGAGGCGGCCAGGCCGATCGCGTCGCGGCCGCGATAATGCGGCCGGCCGCCGACGATCTGGGTGATGCTCGACTCCAGCACCGGCACGCCCCAGTCGAGCGAACGCTCGGCCACGCCGCCCGCGCGCTTGGCATCGGCGCGGCGGCGCGCCAGCAGGCGCACCTCGTCGGCGTCGTAGCCGCGCTGGCGGGTGCGGCCGTCGGCATGCGAGGCGAGCAGCCCGCGGCTGACATAGGCATACAGGGTCGGCACGCTCACGCCGAGCAGGCGGGCGGCTTCGGCCGCGTTGATGCGGGGCATCGCAAGAGCTCCCTTTCGCGCAGTCGTGCGCGATCAAGCAAACAAATCTGTATGTATTGATTCGAGCCATCAAGATTGATCGGTCTCGATCGGCAATTCTAGACTCGCTGCACCGATTGTCGATCAGGAGATCAGCATGGATGCACGACAGGCCCTGGCCACCCTATGGCAGATGGCGGGCGGCTCGGCCGACGCCTTGGCGCGCGTCGAATTCGATCATGGCGAGGACCCGGGCCTGCCCTCGGTGCATCGCGTCGGCACGCTGGCGAGCGCCACCGTCGCGGCGGCGGGGCTGGCCGCGGCCGAATGTTTCCGGGCACGGACCGGGCGCGCGCAGCAGGTGTCGGTGGCCCAGCGCGCGGCGCTGGCCGCGTTCCGCAGCGAGCGCTACCTGCGCGTGGACGGCAAGCCGCCGCCCGAGCCGCGAGACCCCGCCACCGGTTTCTATCGCACGCGCGATGGCCGCTGGATCCAGTTGCACGCGAATTTCGCGCATCACCGGCAGGGCATCGTCGCGGTGCTGGGCTGCGAGGACGCGCCGGAAGCGATCGCCGCGGCGATCCTCGGCCGCGACGGCGCGGAACTCGACACCACGCTCGCCGAGGCCGGGCTCTGCGCGGCATTGATTCGAACTCCGGAGGAATGGCAGGCCCTGGAGGCGGCGCGCGCGCTGGCGCGGCGGCCCCTGTTCGAGATCGAGCGGATCGGCGATGCGCCGCCGCGCCCGGTCGGCGCCGGCGAGGCGGGCCAGCCCTTGTCGGGCACGCGCGTGCTCGACCTGACGCGCATCATCGCCGGCCCGGTGGGCGGGCGCACGCTGGCCCAGCACGGCGCCGAGGTGCTGCTGGTGAACGGCCCGCACCTGCCCAACATCCCGGCCCTGGTGATCGACAACGGGCGCGGCAAGCGTTCGGCCCATCTCGACCTGAGCGAAGCCGAGGGCTGCGCCGAGCTCGACGCATTGGCGGCCGGCGCCGACGTGTTCCTGCAGTCGTACCGGCCCGGCGCGCTGGCCGCGCGCGGGTTTTCGGACGAGGCGCTGGCGGCGCGCCATCCGGGCATCGTCAGCGTGTCGGTCTGTGCCTATGGCTACCAGGGGCCCTGGGCGACGCGGCGCGGTTTCGACAGCCTGGTGCAATCGGCCAGCGGCATCGCCTGGCACGAGCAGCGCGCGGCCGGGCAGGATTCGCCGGTGCACCTGCCTTGCCAGGCGCTCGATCATGCGACCGGCTACCTGGCCGCGTTCGGCGCGATGATGGCGCTCAGGCGCAGGGCGCGCGAGGGCGGGAGCTGGCGCGTGCGCGTCTCGCTGGCGCAGACCGGGCGCTGGCTGCAGTCCTTCGGCCGGATCGAGGGCGGGCGCGAACTGCCGGAGCTCGGCATCGACGCGGTGAGCGACTGCCTGGACGCGCCGCTGGCCTCGCCGTTCGGCCTGGTGCGGGGCGTGAGGCCGGCCGAGCGCCTGTCGGAGACGCCGCCGAGCCTGTCGCGCCCGCCGGTGCCGCCGGGCACCGACGCGCCGCGCTGGCTCGATTGAGATGGCGGGATCGCAGCCGCGCGATGCGCCGATGCGATCGGGAGCGCGCACGGAACTTGCGCCGCGCGCCGATCGATTGCGTTACTTGCGCAGCTCCACCACGAAGTCGTAGTAGTCGTTGCGGCAGTAGGTATCGGTCAGCTCGATGGCGCGCTGGTCGGCCGTGTAGCCGATTCGCGTGATCAGCAGGAGGGCGTCGTGCGGGGCGATGCCCATCTGCCGGGCGATCTCCTCGCTGGCGTTGACGGCGCGGAAATGCTGCAGCGCACGCACGATCGGCGTGCCGCGCTGTTCGAGGTAGGAGTAGAGCGAATCGCCGATCGCGGCCGGATCGGGGATCAGGGTGGCGGGGAAGGTCGAATCCTCGACCGCCATCACGATGTCGTCGGCCAGGCGCAGGCGCTTCAGGCGCGTCACCGAGGCGGCCGGCGACAGCCCGAGCTGGATCACCTCGTCGCGATTGGCGGGCTGCACGCTGCGCGCGATCCAGCGCGAGCTGGGGGTGAAGCCGCGGCGGCGCAGCATCTCGCTGAAGCTCGACAGGCGCGAGAGCGGGTCTTCATAGCGTGGCTGGATGAAGTTGCCGGCGCCGTGGGTGCGGCGGATCAGGCCTTGTTCGACCAGCAGCGCGATCGCCTTGCGTGCCGTGATGCGCGACACGCCCAGCGCCTCCGAGAGCACGCGCTCGGACGGCAGGGCCTCGCCGGCCGCCCAGCGGTTCTCGTGGATCGCGTCGCCGAGCTTGCGGGCGAGTTGCAGGTAGAGCGGCGTGTCCTTGTCCGGGTCGGGGCGCAGATCGTGCCAGCGGTCTTCCGTCGGTGGCTTCATGAAGGAGGTGTGAAACAGGGTGGGGTCATTTTATGACATCGCGCGCCGCCGTTATAGCTCGCGATGCCCGGCTCGGTGATAGTCCGTATGCCGGACGCGCGCGAGCGCCGCGCGGCGTGCCTCGCTACACTGGCGAGCCGGCCTGTTGCCGGATCACCAGCGAGGACGAGATGGCCAGTACCACCACGACGATCGCGCTGCCCGACGGCGAGAGGATCGCGAAGCTCGGGCAGGGCACCTGGGAAATGGGCGAGCGGCCGGCGCGCCGCGCCGCCGAGATCGCCGCGCTGCGCGCCGGCATCGAACTGGGCATGACCCTGATCGACACCGCCGAGATGTACGGCGAGGGCGCCACCGAGGAACTGGTCGGCGAGGCCATCGCCGGCCTGCGCGACGAGCTGTTCCTGGTCAGCAAGGTCTATCCGCACAATGCCGACCGCCATCGCATGATCGCCTCCTGCGAGGCCAGCCTGAAGCGCCTGGGCACCGACCGGCTCGATCTCTACCTGCTGCATTGGCGCGGCGGCGTGCCGCTGGAGGAGACGCTGGCCGGCTTCGAGGCGCTGCGCGCGGCCGGCAAGATTCGCCACTGGGGCGTGAGCAATTTCGACACCGACGACATGGAGGAACTGGTCGCGGCGGGCGGCGCGGGCTGCGCGACCAACCAGGTGCTCTACAACCTGGCGCGGCGCGGGCCCGAGTTCGACTTGCTGCCGTGGCTGGCCACGCATCGCATGCCGGCCATGGCCTACAGCCCGATCGACCACCAGCGGCTGCCGCGCGGCACCGTGCTCGACGAGATCGCCGCCGAGCGCGGCCTCACGCCCGAGCAGGTGGCGCTGGCCTGGGTGCTGCGGCGCGAGGAGGTGCTGGCGATTCCGAAGGCGGGCACGGTCGAGCATGTGCGCGCCAATCGCGCCGCGCAGGACCTGCTGCTCGACGATGCGGCGCTGGCGCGGCTCGACGTGGCTTTCGAGCCGCCGCGCGCCAAGCGGGCGCTGGAGATGCTGTAGCGGTGGCGGTGGCGGCGCCGAGGCCCGGCGGCGCGCCGCCCGGCTTCGTCGGGCCAGTTCCAGTCAGGCCAGTTGCGAGCTGGCGCGGCGCCAGCGATGGAACAGGATCGAGCCCACCCAGCAGGCCAGGAACAGCGCGACGATGCCGTAGCCGATCGCACCGAAGCGGTCGTTGATCGCGCCGATCGCATCCCAGAAGCCGCCCGCCAGGCCGAGCTTGTCGGCGGCGAGGCCGAGTGCCTCGACGCCGCCGATCACCAGCGCCACGGCGGCCGACACGAAGGTGATGCTGAGGTTGTAGGCGAGCTTGCGTTTCGGGTCGTCCATCGCCCAGCCATAGGCGTGCACCATCAGCACGTTGTCGGTCGAATCGATCAGGGTCATGCCGGCCGTGAACAGCGCGGGAAACACCAGCACCGCGTGCAGCGGCAGGCCCTGGTTGGCCTGCGCGGCGGCGATCGCGAGCAGGCCGATCTCGGTGGCGGTGTCGAAGCCCAGGCCGAACAGCAGCCCGACCGGGTACATGTGGGCGCTCCGGGTGACCAGGCGGAACAGCGGGCGCAGCAGGCGCGTGAGCAGGCCGCCCGGCGCGTGGTGATGGCTGCCCGCCTCGTGCTCGTGATGCGCGGCGGCTTCGGCGCCGGCCGCGCGGGCACGGCGGTAGCGACGCCAGATGTCGCGCAGGATCACCAGGTTGATCAGCGCCAGCACCAGCAGGAAACCCGCCGAGACGGCCGTGCCGATGGTGCCGCCGACGGCCTTGAAGCCGTCGAAGCGCGAGCGCAGCGCCAGCGCCGAGATCGCGATGCCCAGCGTGGCCAGGATCACGATGGTGGAGTGGCCCAGCGAGAAGAACAGGCCGACCGAGAAGGGCCGCTTGCCGTCCTGCATCAGCTTGCGCGTGACCGTGTCGATCGCGGCGATGTGGTCGGCGTCCACCGCGTGGCGCAGGCCGAAGCCGTAGGCGAGCGCGGCCGTGCCGAGCAGCAGCGGATGGTCGTGCAGCGCCACCAGCGCCCAGATCCAGGCGGCGAGGTTGGCGCCGATCAGCCCGGCATAGAGCAGGAACAACTGGCGGCGGGACGAGCTGGGCAGGGTCGGCATGATCGATGAAGAGGATCGACGGGAACGCCGGCGATTCTGACACGAGCAAAAATCCGGCGGTATGACCGGACGAGCCACGGCACGCGTGATCGCGGGCAGGGACCGGCCCCTGCCGTCGAAACAGGTTTTACAGTTTAACTGTGCAGTTTTCCTGTAGAGATGCTATCGTTGCGCGCATGTCCCCCGTCTTCCCATCTCCCGCTCCGCACGAACCCGCGCATCTGGCGGGCGAGCTGCGCATCGCGCTCGGCAAGCTGATGCGCCGGCTGCGTGACCAGGGCCGCGCGGGCGATTTCACCTCCTCGCAGCGCTCGGTGCTGCTGCGCCTCGAACGCGACGGCCCCGCCACGGTTTCCGCGCTGGCGCGCGCCGAGAGCGTGCGTCCGCAATCGATGCGCGCCACCGTCGCCGCGCTGGAGGCGGCCGGCGCCGTGACGGGTTCGCCCGATCCCGAGGATGGCCGGCAGACGCTCATTGCGCTGGCCGAGGCCTATCGCGAGCGCCTGCGAGCCAGCCGCGCGGCGCGCGAGGATTGGCTCGGACGCGCGCTCGAGGCGCGCCTGTCGGCGGCCGAGCGCCAGGAGCTGGCCGCCGCCGTCGCGCTGCTGCAGCGGCTCGCGGAGGACTGAGCGATGAGGCGCGGCCGGCGATCCGATTCCTCCGCACCGAGGTGCTTGCCGGCCAGCCGCGCGCCGCGTTCGGTTGCCGCTTCCCTCGCTTCCCTGGCTTCCACCTCCCGCGCTCCCGTCGCCTGCACGTCCACCGCCAGCCCGGAGCCGCGATGAACCTGGCCCGCTCGTTCCGTTCGCTGCGTCATCCGAACTACCGCCTGTGGGCGGCCGGCGCGCTGGTCTCCAACATCGGCACCTGGATGCAGCGCACCGCGCAGAGCTGGCTGGTGCTGACCCAGCTCACGCGCCACGACGCCTCGGCGGTGGGCCTGGTGATGGCGCTGCAATACGCGCCGCAGATGCTGCTGCTGCCCTGGACCGGCTACGCCGCCGACCATTTCGACCAGCGCAGGCTGCTGCGCGTGACCCAGGCGTTGATGGGCCTGTTCGCGCTGCTGCTGGGCCTGATCGTGGTGACCGGCGTGGCGCGGCTCTGGCATGTCTATGTGTTCGCGCTGCTGTTCGGCAGCGCGGCCGCCTTCGACGCGCCGGTGCGGCAGACCTTCGTCACCTCGCTGGTCGGCGACGAGGACCTGCCCAACGCGGTCGCGCTCAATTCCACCGTGTTCAATGCCGCGCGCATGGTCGGCCCTGGCGTGGCCGGGGTGGTGATCGCCTCGGTCGGCACCGGCTGGGCCTTCGTGATCAACGGGCTGTCGTTCGGCGCGGTGCTGCTGTCGCTGTCGCGGCTGCGCGTCTCGGCCCAGCATCCGGGCGCGCGTTCGCGGCGCGCCCAGGGCGGGCTCGCGGCCGGATTGCGCTACGTGAGCGGCCGGCCCGACCTGATCGCGATCCTCGCCATGCTGTTCCTGATCGGCACCTTCGGCCTGAACTTCCAGATCTTCATCTCGACCATGGCGGTGGACGTGTTCCATGCCGGCGCGAGCGGCTTCGGCCTGCTGTCGTCCATCATGGCGATCGGCACCATCGCGGGCGCGCTGGTGGCCGCCGGCCGCGAGCAGCCGAACCTGCGCACCCTGCTGGCCGGCTCGGCGATGTTCGCGCTCGGCTGCGCCTGCGCGGCGCTCTCGCCGGGCTTCTGGATCTTCGCCGCGATGCTGGTGGTGACCGGCATCGCCTCGCTGACCATCACCAATACCTCGAACAGCCTGATGCAACTGTCCACCGAACCCGGCATGCGCGGGCGCGTGACGGCGCTGCGGGTGGCGATCGTGATGGGCGGCACGCCGATCGGCGCGCCCATCGTCGGCTGGGTGGCCGATCGCTTCGGCCCGCGCTGGGCGCTCGGGGTGGGCGCCGCCGCGGGCGTGGCGGCCGCGCTGGTCGCCGTTCGTGCGATGCGGCGCCAGG
>NZ_VWWK01000025.1:0-66739 GCF_011753035.1 Burkholderia sp. Ax-1720
CGCAGTCTCCGTGTCCGTCTGACGTTGGCCGTTGCCGCGCTTCTTCGCCTTGCGGATTGCCATTGAGGCCGTCTTGGCCGCTGCGCGCTTCTTGTCACGCAGCCGCTTTACCGCCTGGGCGCAGTCGTCTTCGCTCGGGATCGAAATCTGAGTGCAGGCGATGTCTCCTTCGTCGAGGATCAAATACAGCGTGTGCAGGCTGTCGGTGATGGGGCGACGGCCGACGACATATTTGCCGACAAGGATCGGCGTGGATGGGCGTTTGGCATTGCGGTCATAACGCACAACGCTTCGCAGTGAGAGGGTGTCCCGGCGATCAGCGTCGAAGAGGGGCGCAGCTTTGAGTTTGATTCGCGACATGGTTGGGTCTCCATGGCGCCGGGGGCGGTTACCCCGGCATGTGCGGGGTGGTTAGGCGGTGAGGCGATGTGCGGTCGGCTGCGCTTCGATCGGGGCGTCTTGCAGCAGATTTGCAACGATGATCAAAAGCACGGCCACGATCGTTGCGCGGACGATCGTCGACTTCTCAAAGGTAATTCGGCGTGCGGCTTCGGACTGCATCACGCGCGGTGCTTGTTCGTTATCGAGCCAATCGTGGCGCGCGTCCGTATGCAAGTCAGTCAGTTTCACGGTCAGTCTCCGGTTGGGCGTCAGGCGACGCGATGACCGGAATTAAACATCATGTTTAGTTTCAATGCAAACACTATGTTTAATTTATGGGCGCACGTTCGCTACCCGCGTTTACGCGGCGGCAGCGGGTCAGTAGCTCAAAGTGACTTTTCTATGTACGAGTCGAGCGCCAGTGATGCCAGTTCCTGGCACCACGAGAGGACGGCGAGAAGGTGCGTTGTATCGAGGACGGGGCGTGAGGCGATTACCTTGCCGGCCCGGGTGATGGAAAAGCGAATGTCGGTGACGACGTCTGATTCGTCCGGGATCGAGGTGCGGCGTGGTTTCCGGCCTGCTCGATATGCTGCTAAATCGACGACCTTAGCGCGTCGATCCCCGTTTTTGTACTTCATTGTGTGGCTGGCCCTCGGGCATCATCGCAGCGCGTATTGCGCTACGTGAGCGTTTTGCAAACGCCGCCGCAGTCGCGCTGGATGTCCCTGCTGCAAGCATGCCTTCCAGTGCCGTCATGAGTTCGGGCGAGACCTGGTTATTCGTCGTGGCTTCGATGAAAGCAGCGACAAACGCTTTTGCTCGTTCTTGTATCGCGGGGGGCGGCGCCGGCAGCGGCTTCGATTTCTGTTGATCCGTCTGATCTTTTGAAATCTTACCGCCGCGTAAACTTTCTTTCAGTCCGCCTGCGTCAACCATTTCTCCTTCGCCAGTCCGAAGCCATTCCGCCCGGCAGCCAAGCGCGGACGCGGCTTTCAACGCACCAGCCGCCGACATGCCGCGTCGCTCCCAATTGTTCAGTAATTGAGGTGACTCGTTCAGCAGACGCGCGACGTTGGCCGGGCCTTCGACGTCCCGGAGTTGTTTAGCGGCCGCGTAGAGACGCTGGGCCGTTTCGTGAATGGCTCGCATGGGCCACATGGTCTGCGATGTAAACGCCTTGTTGTTAAACGCTGCGTTTGCGTTTGATATAAACATAGTGTTTAATGTCGCCTTATGGACAAATCTGCTCACATCAACGCGGACCGACAGGCAATCGAGCGTTTGGGTGGCCCGGCCAGGGTCGCCGAACTGCTTGGATACGAGAAAAGCCATGGCGGTACTCAGCGCGTCTGCAATTGGCTCGTGCGAGGCATCCCTGCTGCGGTGAAGGTCGAGCGGCCCGACCTGTTTATGCCGGACATCGCCAGTTCGCATCGTATGACGCCTGTTCCGGGCACGACAGCATGAAAACCTACCTGTCCCAACATCAAACATGACCTGCCGATACGACAGCACGGAATGGCTGGACGTGCTCTACACGTCCGTGCGCAACACGCCGGGTGGCGTTGCAGACGCCGCGAATCACCTCACGAATCGACGCGGAAAGAACATCACGCCCGAATCGCTGCGCCTTCGTCTGCGTGGCGTCGGCGACAGCCGGCTCTCGATGGAGATGTTCGAGCTGCTGGTCGAGTGGATGCAGGAAAAAGCCGAGGCGAGCGCGCACGCGCTCGACGCCTTGCACGCCTTGAATGCACGGTTCGGTCTCGTCGCCGAGGCAGTCGACGAGCAAGGCGTGGACGACGCGGTCGACGGCGGTGCGATGCGGCTGGTCTCTACTGCCTTGAGCCTGCAAGCGCACGTCGGGCTCGTTGCCGACGATGTCACACGCGTTCTGGTCGATCGCCGTATCGACGACAACGATGCGGAGAAGATCATCGCGACGGGGCGGAAGGGACAGCGTCTCTTTCAACGCCTGATTCACGCGGCCCGCAACCTCGCAGCCCGACGTCGGCGCCGCCATGGATCGAATTGAACCGGGTATGGGCTGCTGCCGCATAGCGCGGGAGCATGTCGGCCTGTCCTGCGATCGCGGGCAGCAACTCGCGTGTGGCCGAGCCGCGCTGGCCTGTCGCCTGGACAGGGCGCCCGAGGATGCGGGGCGCTTGTTCAAGTCGTTGATGTCAACGTTCCCCGATCGCCTCGCGATGTTTGCCGACGAGGCAATCCAGGCCGGCCGCGTCGATGCCTTTGTGCGCGTCGCCGCGCGTGTGTGCGCCGCGCTTCCCACCAAAGCGGAACGCCATTCGTTCCGTGATCAGTTCGCCGACCAAATACCGGCGGATGACCTGTCCGCGTTCGATACCCAGATGGCCGCCGAGTGGCGCCGCCTGCGCGGCAAATAACCGGAGACCAAAGTGACTTTAGAGCGTGTGAGCCGCGCATTGCGTCGGCGGCACTCGGTGCCGCTGCGCAAATCGATCGGCGTGAATGTCTATGCCGCCGGCCGTAAGGCTTGGCGTTCCACCCTGCATCAAATTGAACTGGAAAGGAGAATTGCGGAATGTCGTCGCTAGACCAGATTCGCGCGCAGTTGGCGGCAGCGGGTCATCCTGAGCTGCCTGTCGGACACCCTGTTGCGGACGGCAAGCACCATCGATACGGTCCCCGCAAGAAGTATTGGTATCAACTGCGCGAAGTCGTGAGCAAGGGCGCTGTCATCGGCTACTCGGGCACCTACGGCTATTTCTCCGGCGACGATCCTGGCACCGAGCGGTTCCAGTGGGCCGGTGCGCCCCTGAGCGACGAGGTGCTTGCCGAAACGCGGCGCCGCCAGGAAGCGGCCGAGCGCGAGGAGAGCGAGCGGGCGGCCCGCCAGGCGCAACTGGCGGCCAACCGCGCACGCAACCAGTGGGATCGAGCGAGCGACGTCGGCGTATCCGCCTATCTGGATCGCAAACAGATCACGCCCGAGGGCGTGCGGTTCGACGCAGACGGCACGATGTTCGTCCCGATGTACCGCTATGAAGCCGAAGGGCGGCTCGTCGGTCTGCAGAAGATCACGCCGAACGGCGAGAAGCGCTACAACAAAGGCATGGAGAAGAAGGGCGCCAGCCGGCTGCTCGGCAGCATCGGCGCCGAGGACAAGATGGTGCTGGTCGCTGAGGGGTACGCCACCGGACGCTCGATCCGTATGGCGACGCGTGAAGCCTTCGTGGTGTCCGTCTGCTTCGACGCGGCTGGCATCCAGTCGGCGGTGCAGGGGCTGCGTGCGGCCTTCCCGGCGGTTCATATTCTGGTTTGCGCCGACGATGACTGGAAGATCGAGCAGCGCCTGCGCGAATGGCTCGTCGAGGAGTTCGGGTTTCGCGGTGAGCTGACATACGGTGCATCGCCGATCAAGGTCGAGGCGAAGAACACGTGGTACATGCTGGCTGCTCACAAGCGTGTCGACGACAACGGCGTGCAATTCGTCGAGGCGACGTACGGCAACGACGTGATGCCGCTGCGTCGTAAGCGCTTCGAAAACACGGGCCTTAAACGCGCTCACGAGGCGGCAGCCGCGGTCGACGGCGTGTCGGTCACCTATCCGACGTTCGCCGATCGCGGCGATCGGAAGCTGACCGACTTCAACGATCTGCACGTAGAGGAAGGGCTGGAAGTCGTCGAGCGGCAATTGCATGCGGCGATTCGGGCCGTCCTCGCGCCAGCTGATGACGAGCAGCAGCCCGCCGAGGTCGTGACTGCCGAGCGCGTGATGCAGCCGGCCGCGACGTCCGCTGCCGCAGAGGAGCAGGAGTGGGACGGACGCGAAGCGGAGAACGGTGCCTTCACCTGGGAGGAGAGCCTTGCGAGATCGGACAAGGGCACGTTGCTGCCCACGCTTGGCAACGTCCATCTGATTCTGTCTAACCATGCGGAGTGGCGGGGTGTCATCGCCCAGGATGATTTTGCCGGTCGGGTAGTCAAGCGCCGCGTGCCGCCGTTCGGGCAGGGAGCGCTGGGTGAATGGACCGACATGGATGACCATCGCAGCACGCTCTGGTTGTCGCAGAAGTATGGCCTGAACGTTCGGCCGGACATCGTCATGAATGCTGTCTTGCTCGTTGCCGATGCCACGCATTTTCACGACATCCGCGAGTACCTGAACACCCTGGAATGGGATGGCGTCGAGCGCGTGAAGTCGATGCCCTCGACGTACCTGCATGTGGCCGACAGCGAATATGTCCAGTTGGCGTTCATGAAGTGGATGATCGCCGCCGTCGCGCGTGTCATGCAGCCGGGCTGCAAGGTCGACAACGTCTTGATTCTCGAAGGGCGGCAAGGCTGGCGGAAGTCGACGGCGCTGAAGGTGCTGGCCGGCAAGCAGTGGTTCACCGACACGCCTATCCAGATCGGCAACAAGGATACCTACGCCGTCATGGCCGGCAAATGGATCATCGAGCTGGCCGAGCTGGACTCGCTCAACAAGACCGACTCGTCGGCCGCCAAGAGCTTCTTCGCGACGGAGACGGACCGGTTCCGCAACTTCTACGGCAAGCGGGCGACCGACGTCCATCGTCAGTGCGTGTTCGCGGGCTCGGTCAACTTCGATGCCTACCTGAAGGACGAGTCGGGTAACCGGCGGTACTGGCCGCTGCGTTGCGGCGGTCTGGTCGACATTGACGGCATCGCACGCGCACGTGATCAGCTTTGGGCCGAGGCGGTCCACCTGTATCGGCAGGGCGTTGTGTGGCACGTCACGGAGGCCGAGCGGCCCCTCTTTGAGGTCGAGCAGGCCGAGCGCTACGAGGGCGACGTGTATGAGGACGTGATCGGCAAGCAGATCGCGCATTCCAGCCGTACCACGATGGAGGAGATCCTGCGCGACGTGCTCAGGCTGGACTCGTCGAAATGGACGCTGCCCGAGCAGCGGCGTATCGGCAAGGCGTTGAAATCGCTTGGATGGGTGCGCAAACGCGAGTCGACCGGATCGCGCGGCTGGTACTACGTGCCGGACGAGGAGCAGGAGGCGGAGCCGGTTCTGGAGGCAGTGTGCGCGGGCGACGACGACAGCCCGCTATGAGCGAATGGCGCGCTGTGCCGGCATGTCCGGCGCGCTTTGTCGCCGGTCTTGGCGCGCTTGGGACGTCCCAATGTCCCAACGTCCCAAGAGCCCGCCTCGGGCGCGCGTATGTGCCTGCGACGTGCGCGACGTAGGCAGCGCATGTCGCGCGGGCGCGCTCCCCTGCAAGCCTTTTTCTTTGGGACATTGGGACGTTGGGACGAATAGGAGAGTGAAATGATCGATTTGAAGGAGCGGGCAGGTGTTGCAATGAGCGTGCGTGGTCAGTTCACCGACCCCATTGCCGATCCGAAAGTTACTTTGGGCGCACTGGCCTTTGCGAACGATCTCGGTCGTTTGCTGACCCGAATCAAGGCCGGCCCGCAAGCGACGCCTGCGATGATTCGACGAGCAACGTTGCTGTTGGCGCAGATGATCCGGACGTCGGGCAGGTTCAAGCGGGCGCGATTCACGGGCTATACACGCGATGAGCGTCGCGATCAGCGTTCGGGGCATGCTGTCGAGCGCGCAAACGTCGACATCGTCGAACGGTTCGCGCTGCGTTTGCTGGACGAGTGGGTGAACGATCAGTGTATCGAGTGCGAGGGGCGCGGTGTCGTGCGTCGAGCGCGTGCCGTTACGACGGCGACCCATGCATGCGATTCGTGTGGAGGAAGCAGAAAGGTATGCGTGTCTGAGGAGCGCATTCCGTTCTTTGAAGGGCGTAGCGGCCCGGTTGTCTTTCGGGAATACGAACCATGCGACGACTGCGGCGGGATGGGCCGAATCGCGGCAGCGCCTGTAGCAGATGCGAAGGGCCGGCACATTTGCCCTGAATGTTCAGGCTCGGGGAAGCGGCAGATCGACGACGCGGGCCGAGCCCATGCACTCGGTATCTCGCTCATCGACTATCGGCGCAATTGGTCGTGGCGCTTCTATGACATGCTCGCGTTGCTTGACCGAGTTGATGGCTCCGTTTCTGACACAATGCGCAAGCAGTTGAGAGGACGAAGCAGATTCCGCTGAATGATAGGCTTGCGTGAGGAGATATGGAACTGTTTGCGCTTCATTCAGCGTAATATCTAGTATGGAATATACTTGGTGCGCTGACGGGGATTTTTATGGAAATTGAATGGTGGGAAAAACATGTCGAGTGGGAGTTTGTTCGGGCATTTCTAACAAAACTAAATGTATCTTTGCCGATCGATGGCGATATCGAAATATCGGATGCTCTTGTCGCAGTTGATAGCCAATGGATGCTTCTTGAGTTCAAGCGAGATCTCGAAGGCCAGGGTGATGAATTGGCAAAATATCCGAGTCTGTCGTGGGTGCGAGCATGTGCGGTGGCGAACCGCATTTATAAGAAGTTTTATCCGAACGACGTGGCCACGCTTAATGCCGAGTTAAAAGGGGTAAGACCGAAGCCTCACCAGGTCGCTACGATAACCTTGAGGTGGGAGGCTGCGTTGGCACTGCAGTACGGTTGGTTCGCGCATGATTGTGTTTTTCATCGTGCAGATGCAGCATTGAATTCTCTCTTTAACGGTCTTCCGCCAGCCAATGTTGGTCCAAATGAACCGCACATGTTTATATATGCGTCCGATCACACGTTTATCCCCCTGAGGCGCAGTTTTTATTGGGGAGAGTGGAGCAGATTCGCAAATACACGTGATGCCGACCATCAAGATATGAAAAAATTATCGGCGCTTAGTGGGGGAGCTTTAGACTTCGTAGACTTTTACTCCTATCTTGATTTGCTGTTGCAGGCTAGGGGATTTTTGGTTGAGAATATTATTGCTAGCAATGGGAGTCCAAATCCATTTAGTAGGCTAATGTTTGCAAATACGGTCGCTTTTGGGCGGGGTGGAAATGGTGTGACTGTAATTTTGCCTCTTTACGATGTAGTCAAGCAGTTGACTAATTTTAGAGATGCAGCACTACGTGCGCTGCGTATCAGACATCCAGGGCGAGCTTATAAAGCAGTTGATGGCCGATGGAAAATCAAACGCACGGATTGAGCGTTCAGTGCGTGTCCGGGTTTGTACTGATGAAGCCGACACCGACTCTAGTACGAGTAAAGATGTTCTACTTGCCCCGAACGGAGGTCTCTATCGGAATCTTCGCAAAATTAATGGGATGAAATGTATTCCATTCCAAGAGCGGATCGCTTACACTCTGCATGCCCTTTACCGAGTCACTGGGCACATGAGCGACCGCATACTCGTGTCGCAACCTTCGCCCGACAGGCGTACTGAATCGCGGGAGCGCCGCGACCAACAACGATAACTGTCTGTCGGGAACTGTTGGGAGGGCGTTCGCCCTCACGAAATGAATATCCAAAGCCCTGAGCGCGAAAGCCCTCGGGGCTTTTTGCATTGGGGCGCCGAAATGCGAATCGAGTCAACAGGGGCCGGCCTGGGCGAGTTCTGGTCGGAGTGGGAGGAGTACGGGCGCCTGGACTACGTGACGGCGCGCAGCTTCGACCTGGGCGATGTGATGGACCGCATTGCGTGGGCGATGGAGCGGGCTGGCGGAGCCGGCGTGACCGAGCGGGTAGCAGCAGGGGGCATGCCTACCTTTTAGGCAGGGCGCCCCTGCTCAGAAAGTGGGCAGGGACCCCCTGGCAGGACCGACATGCGGGGGCTCGCACCCGCGCTTTTTCTCTACTGGCGACATACCAAGGGGGGTCATATTCATGCCCACTCAACTACAGATCGCCGAGCATCTGGATCTCGATCAGTCGGCCGTTTCGCGGTTCGTCGACAAGATCCGGCTCGACTACAAGGCGGCATCGATCGATGAGATCCGGGTCGCGTATATCCGGCACCTGCGCGAGGTCGCGGCCGGCCGTACGAGCGAAACCGGCATCGATCTGGTGGCCGAGCGTGCGATGACCGAGCGCGTCGATCGGCAAATCAAGCTGCTGACACTCGCCGAGAAACGCGGCCAGCTCGTCGACGCCGCGCAACTCGAACAGGCGTACGGCCAGATGGCCGGCGCATTTCAAACGGAACTGCTGGCGCTGCCCGACAAACTCGTGCAGGAGCTACGCACGCTGTACGGCGTCGAGGTCGACGTCGAATGGCTAAACGAGCATATCTATGGATGCCTTGAGCAGCTTTCTCGATACGAGCCAGACGGTCCGGGAGGTGATTCGTCGGATCGCGCTTCTCCTACGTCCGCCGGAGCGGATCGGGACGACGGAATGGGCGCGCAAGCATCGGCGGATGAGTGCGAAGGCGACGGCGACGCCTGGACGGTATAACCCGAACATCACGCCCTGGGTGTACGGCATGCACGACGCCCTCGACGATCCGACCGTGCAGAAGGTCGTGTGCATGAAGTCGGCGCAGGTCGCCTGGACGGACGGCGTGCTGCTGAACTACGTCGGCCGGCGCATTGACGTCGACCCGTGCCCGATGATCATCATGTTCGCGAAGGAGAAGTCAGCCAAGAAGTTCAACATGGAGAAGTTCGAGCCGATGGTCGAGGTCACGCCCAGGCTGTCGGCAAAGCTGCCAGTCCACGCGGCCCGCGACAAGAACAACCTCTGGGACCACAAGACCTACCCGCGCGGCTTCCTGAAGTTCATCACCTCGAACGCGCCGGACGACGTCAAGTCGACGCCGGCCCCGGTGGTCGCGGTGGAGGAGCCGGACGACGCGAACGCGAACGTGCGCGAGCAGGGCGACTCGATCACGCTGCTGGAGGAGCGCAACAAGAGCTATTCGGACAGCCGGCGTAAGGTGATCTTCGGGGGCACGCCGACGGTCGACGGCTTCTCGCGCATCCAGCAGGCGTATGGCGGATCCGATCAGCGGGTGTATCTGGTGCCTTGTCCGGATTGCGGCGAAGAGCACGAGCTGGCCTGGGAAAACGTCACGTGGAGCGACGACGCCGAGGTCGCGCACGAAGTATTTGGACGAGCGCGGCCCGACTCGGCCCGCTACGTCTGCCCGCATTGCGGATCGTTATGGGATGACGCTGCGCGGATCCGCGCGGTGCGCAAGGGGCGCTGGGTTGCGACGGCACCATTTTTCGGCGTGGCAGGTTTCCGGCTCAACGAGCTGGTGTCGCCGTTCCCCGGCTCGCGTATGGCGGAGCTGGTCAAGAAATGGCTGACAGCCGAAAAGGCGCTGCTCGCGGGCGACGACACGAAAATGCGGGCCTTCGTGAACAACTCGCAGGGACGGCCTTACAAGTACAAGAGCGACTTGCCCGAGCTGGACGAACTGGCCGAGCGCGCGATGCCCTACGCGGCATTCACGGTGCCGGCCGGCGGTCTGCTGCTGACGCTGGGTGTCGACGTGCAACATGATCGGATCGCGCTCGTTCTGCGCGCATGGGGGCGGGGCGAGGAAAGCTGGCTGGTGGTATGGGACGAGATTCACGGCAACGTGCTGCATCAAGACGAGAATCCACTCGAAGGTGGCGTGTGGGGCGCACTGACTGAGATGCTGATGAGCGGGTATCGCCATGAAACGGGCGGTGTGCTCCGGATTCGCGCGATGTCGATCGACTCGTCAGACGGCTCGACATCGGACGCTGTCTACAAGTACGTGCGAGCCGCGCGGCGAGCCGGTCTGAACGTCATGGCGATCAAGGGCAGCACCGATGCGAACGCGGAGGTTTTCAGCGTACCGAAGCAGTCGGTCGACTCGACGCGGAACAACAGCAAGGCGGCGAAGTATGGCTTGCGCCCGTTCATGGTGGGCGTGAGTAAGGCGAAAGACTTGATTCTCGAGAATCGTTTCAAGCTGGACGGCGAGGGGCCAGGGCGCATGCACTGGTACGTCGGGGTGCGTTCTGACTACCTGTCGCAAGTCACGGCCGAGGTGAAGGTGCCTGGACGCATCGGCTCGAAACGGGTCTGGCAGAAGAAGGCCGGCGCCCGCAACGAGGCGCTGGACTGCGAGGTCTACGCGCTGCACGCGGCTCGCAGCGTGAAGACGCACATGATGACGGAAGCGCACTGGAGCGTGGAGCAGGTCCGCATCTCGCAGTCGTCGTTGTTCGAAGCGGTGCCGATCCTGGAAGCGCTGCCGTCCGCGTTGCCGATCGAGGAAGTTCCGGATCCGCCGGTCGAACTGGTGCCGCCCGAGAGTACGGAGCCGGCGCCTACGCAGCCGGTGCCGCAGCAAAACAAACCCGCCGAAACCTCGCCACCGAGCGGGGTTTCGCGCATTCAGGGGCGTCGCATGGGCCGGTCGAGCTATCTCGGGCGGCGCTAGGAGGTAGAGCATGGCATACACGAGGCAGGATCTGGAGCGCGTCCAGTCGGCAATCGCCAAGGGCGAGCTGGAGGTGCAGTACGCCGACAGGCGCGTGCGTTACCGCTCGATCAGCGAGCTGCGCGACGCGCAAACCGAGATCGTTCGGGCACTTGACGGGGCGGCAGGCCGGCCCCGCATGTTTCGTCTGCGGCATGCAGGCAAGGGGGTGCGATGAGTCGCGCTTACTCTTCGCTCGCGCAGCGCGGGTTTGTCGTTCCGACTCGCGTGAAGGCGGCGGCGTACGAATCGGCCAGCACGGTCGGCGCCCGCGCGAAGGCGTGGCGCGTGTCGGGCGCCGGGCCGAACGCGGCAGCGGTGCAGAACCTGCCGTTGATGCGCGCCCGCGCACGGGATGCGATCCGTAACGATCCCTGGGCGAAGACGGCAATCGCTCGTCTGGTGTCGAACACGATCGGCGCCGGCATTCAAGCGCACCCGCAACACCCGATCGACGCGATCCGCAAGGAGCAAAAGCAACTTTGGGAGGACTGCGGAGAGGAGATCGACGCCGATGGTCTGAACGATCTGGCGGGCGTGCAGACGCTCGCCGCACGCTCGTTCTTCAGCGACGGCGAGGTGCTGGTGCGCAGGCGGATGCGAAGCCCGCGAGACGGGCTGGCTGTCCCCATGCAGATCCAGTTGCTGGAAGGCGACATGCTGCCGATGGACAAGAACGAGATCGTCGCCGGCGGGGAGATCATCAACGGCGTCGAGTTCGATCGGGATGGCCGGCGCGTCGCCTATCACCTGTACCAGCGTCATCCCGGAGAATACGGGCGCGCGTCGTTCACGAACATGCAGACCGTGCGCGTGCCGGCCGACGAGATCGCGCATGTGTTCCAGGCGTTGCGGCCGGGGCAGGTGCGCGGCGTGCCCGAGCTGTCGACGGTGCTGCTGCGGTTGCGCTCGCTCGACAACTTCGACGATGCGGTGCTGTTCCGGCAAGAGGTCAGCAATCTGTTTGCTGGTTTCATCGTCAAGCCGCATTCGGAGCCGGGCTTGATGGGCGATCCGATTACCGGCGGCGCCGTCGATTACGACGCTGACGGCTTCTCGCCGGTGGTCTCGCTCGAACCTGGGGGCATGCAGGAGCTGGCGCCGGGCGAGGACGTGCGCTTTGCGTCGCCGCCGGGCGCCGGCACCGACTACGCGCCCTTCATGCGTCAGCAATTGATGGCGGCGGCGGCCTCGGTCGGCATGCCCTACGAGGTGTTGACGGGCGACTTGCGTGACGTCAGCGATCGGGTGTTGCGCGTGATCCTGAACGAATTCCGGCGGGCGGTCGAGCAGATCCAGTGGAACGTCTTCATCCACCAGTTCTGCCGCCCGGTCTGGCGCTGGTGGGTCGATGCGTGCGCGCTGTCGGGGGCCATGTCGATGCCGGACTACTACCGCAGGCGCCGGGACTATCGCCGAGTGCGGTGGGTGCCACAAGGCTGGCCATACATCCATCCGGTGCAGGACGTCACGGCCAAGCGCATGGAGATCCGTTCAGGCTTGGCGAGCCGGTCGGGCGCTGTCCTCGCGCGCGGCGACGATCCGGAGCAGGTGGACAACGAGAACGCGGCAGACCTGGCGCGCGAGCAGCGCCTCGGGCTGCGCTACGACACGCTGGTGCCGGTCGAGGACACGGGCGGAAATTCGAATGGGGATGACGAATGAAAGGCAAGAAGAAGTGGTGGGACATCCGCGCGCAGGCGAACGCGGCCGGCGGCAATGACGTCGAGATCCGGATCTATGGCGACATCGGTTTCTGGGGAACGGACGCCGAGCAGTTCGCGGCACGGCTCGACGAGGTCGGCCCGACGGCGGCATCGATCGTCGTCGCGGTCAACTCGATGGGCGGCGACGTGTTCGATGCGTTCACGATCTACAACCTGCTGCGGCGCTACCCCGGCAAGACGACGGGGCGCGTCGACGGCATCGCGGCGTCGGCCGCATCGCTGCTGCTGATGGGGTGCAGCCAGATCGTCATGCCGTCCAACGCGATGCTGATGATCCATAACCCGCATACGCTCGCGGCGGGCGACGAGGGCGAATTGCGTCGGCTGGCGGATCTGCTGGGCAGCACGAGCGCGAACATGCTGACGGCGTACGCCGAGCGCAGCGGGCAGACCGAGGACACGGTGCGCGAGCTGATGGACGCCGAGACCTGGTTGACGGCCGCACAAGCCGTCGAGCTGGGATTCTGCGACACGATCGAGGAGCCGATTCGTATCGCGGCGTACGCAGGCGCCCAGCCGCTCGTCGCGCGGTTCGCGGCGATGCCCGAGCAGGTCCGCGCTCTGGTCGATGGCGAGCCCGAGGCGCCGCCGAATCCGCCTGTCGATCCGCTCGTGGATCCCGTCGATCCGCCGACCCCGCAGGATCCGCCGCAGCCGCCGAATGTCGCGGCGCTTGCGTCGCATGTGTACGCGTCGTGCCGCGACGCGCGGATCGAGCACTGCGCTGAGGGCATTGTGCTCGCGACGGGCCTGCGGGATCGCGCAACGGTGGATGCGGCGATTCGCACCGCGCAAGACATCGCAGGCATCTGTCTGGCGGCGAACCTGACCGAGCTGACGGCCGGTTTCGTGTCGGACGGTCTGAGCCCGGATCAGGTTCGCGCCCGGCTCTATGAGCGCGTGACGGCTTCGCAGGCGCACATCAATCCCAGGCAGACGCCGAGCAGCCTGAGCGAGCCGGTGGTCGCCGCCAACGCGCCGCGCGCGGCATCCATCTACGCGGCCCGCCGCAACGGCGGAAAGTAACTTTGACGTCCCATGAGGAGGGGCAAACCATGTCGATTGTGAAGGAACAGGGCATTCTCCCGGCCGAATTTCTGGTGTCCGAAGGCAACGGCCAAATCTCTCGCGAGCAGATCGTCGTGAAGGCCGGGCCGGCGCTGCCCGCCGGTCAGGTGCTCGGCGTGACCAATACGGGCGAATACGCCCCGTACGACAACAAGGCCGAGGACGGCTCGGAAGTCGCGGGCGCAGTGCTCTACGCGCCGCTGGCGGCGTCCGAGGAGTCGCGGCCGGCGACCGGCATTGTCCGGCTCGCCGAAGTCGTGGGCGGCCTGCTGACGGGCCTGGACGCGGCCGGGCGTACCGATCTCGCGGATCGCCACGTGATCGTTCGCTGATCACGCAGCAAGACAGACCTACGAAGGCCACGCATCGCGTGGCCTTTTTCTTTTCCATTTCCAGGTTGGAGGTTGTATGGCGGACATCGCCCTGTTTCAAGACGACGCTTTCTCGCTCTCGTCGCTCACGGCGGCAATCAACGATCAGCCGGCGGTGCCGGGCCGTGTCGGCACGCTCGGGCTGTTCGACGAGGACGGCATCACGACGACGACGGTCCAGATCGAGCGCGACGGCGACACGCTGGCGCTCGTGCCTGCTGGCCAGCGCGGATCGCCCGCCCCGGTGGTCGGTGGCAGCAAGCGCAGCATGATCCCGTTCAACACGGTCCACCTGCCGCAGCGGGGCTACATCGCAGCGGACGAGGTGCAGAACCTGCGTGCATTCGGCTCCGAAAGCGAGCTGGAGGCGCTGCAGACGGTCGTGAATCGGCGCCTCGCCAAGCTCCGGCGCCAACTGGACGCCACGCACGAGTTCCATCGCATCGGCGCGATCAAGGGTGCCGTGCTCGATGCGGACGGCAAGACCGTGCTGATCGACCTGCTGAAGTATTTCGGCATCAAGCAGACGGTGATCGGGTTCGAGCTGGACAAGCCGGAGACGGAGATCCGCCTGAAGTGCAGCGAGGTGCAGGACGCGATCGAGGATGCGCTCGGCGCGTTGACCTACACGGGCGTGCGCGTGCTCTGCGGCCGGACCTTCTGGAACAAGCTGATTGTCGCGAAGACGGTGAAAGAAACCTACCTCGCGACGAGCATGGCGGCGGCCCTGCGCGGCGACGCACGCGACGCGCTCGACTTCGGCGGCTGCACGTTCGAGCGTTATCGCGGGCGTGTCGGCGATGTCGGCTACGTGGCCGACGACGAAGCGCACGCCGTGCCGGAAGGCGTGCCCGATCTGTTCATCTCGCGCTTCGCGCCGGCCGACTACGTGGAGGCGGTCAACACGACGGGCCTGCCGTACTACGCGAAGCAGGAGCTGGCCCCGTTCGGCAAGGGGATCGACATCGAGGCGCAATCGAACCCGATCCATCTTTGCACGCGCCCGAAGGCGCTGATCAAGCTGAAGGCTTGATATGCGGTTCCGCGATCTGATGGCGGACGTCGATGCCGCCGTGAAGCGCGATCTGGCGGACGACGACGTCACGATCGACGGGAAGCCGGTGCAGGGCATGTTCGCGGCGCCGTGGCTCGGGCCGGATCTCGGCTCACGGCGCACGCAACTGGTGGCGCCCGTCCTGCACGTCACGGACGCCGATGCCGCGGTCGTCAAGGTCGGCAGCATCGTCGTGGCCGGCGGGAACCGTTACCGCGTTCACGAACTGCAGCCGGACGGCACGGGGTGGACGGTCTTGATCTTGGGGTAAGGCATGGACGTGCTGAAAGTCGAAATCGACGTGAAGGGGGCGCTGGAAGCGCTCGCCGCTTTGCCGCCTGCCGCGATGCAGTCGGCATGGCGGCGAACGCTCCGAAAGACGGCGGCCTGGATCAAGAGCCAGACGGCGAAGGATGTGGGCCGCGCAACGGGGATACAGCAGAAGGTGATCCGACAGCGGACGTACTTCTACATGCGATCCGCTGATAGCGGGAAGGTGTGGCTCGGTCTCAATCCGATCGGGGCGCACCGGCTCGGCGCCGTGCGTCGTACGCGCAAGGGCATTCGGGCCGGCAAGACGCTGTTCGAGGGCGCGTGGCGTATGACCGAGAAGGCGCCGGATGGCCCCGTGTTCCGCCGAACCGGCAAGGGCCGCACGCCGATCGAGGTCGTGAGGTTCGATTGGGCACATGAAGGCGATCCGGCCTTTCGACGGGCCGCCCGAGCGTGCGAGGAAAGGCTGCTGGCGGTCCTGCGGCAGGAGGTCAACTACGAAATCCAGAAGGCGGCAGGCCGTGCTCGATAACCTCAAGCAACTACATGACGCGATCGAATCCGGGCTGCGTTGCCGGCTTGCCGGGCTCGACCGGGTGCTGGCCTATCCGGAGATCGGGAAGTCGATCGAGACGCCGCTGGTGGCGATCGAGCTGGCCGAGCTGGAGCCGGGGCACGACGACGGCACGGGCCGCGTGCCGTTGATCGGACGGATGCAGGCACGCATCGTCGTCGATCCGCTGGTTCCTGGCGCGGACGTCCTGGTGCGTGAGCTGTCCGCCCGTGTGCTGCGCGCCGTTCATGGCCAGACCTGGGGATTGCCGATCACGCCGGGCAAGCAGATCGGATCGGCGGCGGAAGATCCGTTCCGGCCGGATCTCGATACCTATCTGGTGTGGCTGGTCGAGTGGGTCCATGAATTCGACCTGGGCGAGAGGGTCGAGCCGCCGCCGCAAGGTCGGGAGATCCGCTGGGGCGTCTATCCGGAGATCGGGGCCGAGCATCGTGGCGACTACGTCGACGTGGCAATCGCCGAGGAGGGGCGCCCGTGAGCGACTACGAGCTGGGCGAAATGGATCGCCGCATGGCGTGCCTGACGCAGTCGGCCATTGTGGAGGCGGTGACCTACGATCCGCCACGCGTGAAGGTGCGCATCGGCGATTGGGTCAGCGACTGGCTGAAATGGCAGGCCGGTGCTGCCGGCAAGGTTCGCCAGTGGCGTCCGCCGTCCGTCGACGAGGAGGTCGCCTTGTGGGCGCCGTCCGGCGATCTGGCGGGCGCGTTCGTGGCGCCGGGCTACTACACGGATCAGCACGGCGGGTCCGGTCGGTCGAGTCCCGACGAGACCGCGACCGACTTCCCGGACGGCGCATTCGAACAGTACAACCATGCGAGTCATGAATACGTGCTGTCGGTGCCAGCCGGCGGTCGGATCGTGTTCCGCATCGGCGGCACGGAGTTCGAGCTGAAGGCGGATGGCGCGACGCTGCGTAGCGCGAAGCTGCTGGCGGACATTCCGGACTCGACATTCACTGGCAACACGACGACGGAGCGGCTGCTGACGTTCAACGGCGGCATGCACGGGCGGCCGGGAGCGGGGCAGGGCGTCGCGGTGAAGGTTGATGGTGGGGCGGAATTTACGGCGGACGTCGTCGCGGCTGGAACCTCGGTTCATGGGCACCAGCATCGCGAGCAGGGAGACGGGGAGCTGGTGAGCGCTCCGGTTTGAACAAAGCAACTTTGGACCTCGCATGACAGCGGGGCTCTCGTGAGGTGGGTATGCGAAAGGAAGATCAGCAGGCGGTTGGCGTGGCGGTGACATTTGTCGACGCGGAGTATCGCAGCCGCGTCGTGGTGTTTCCGGATGGCTCGTTCATTCCGGTGCTTGCAGGCAAGGCCGAGGTGACGGCGCCCGAGCACGTCGCCTATCTGGAGTCGAGTCCGAGTTTCACGCGGATCCCGGCGAAGGAGCAATAACGATGGCGCTGGTCGGGATGTGCCGCCGCTCGGGGCGGCTGATCAGTGGCGTCGAGCATCTGGTGCAGAGCATCGGCGACATCCTGAGCACGCGCAAGGGCACGCGGCGGCAGCGGCCGGAATACGGCTCGGATCTCCCGGCCATGATCGACTTGCCCGTGACGCGCGGGTGGATCTCGGCCGTCCAGGCCGAGGCGGCCGGCGCGATCGGACGATGGGAGCCGCGAATCAAGCTGGATCGGGTCGCGGTGCAGTCGGTCGTCGACGGCAAAGTGACTTTTCTCATTGCTGGCCGCTATGACGACGGCGATGTCGTTTTCGAGGTGACGGTATGACCATGATCGATCTCTCGGCGATGGATCCGCCGGATCTCGTCGAAACGCTGGACTTCGAGGCGACGTATCAACTGAAGCTGGCCCACTTCAAAAGCATCTACCCGGACTGGACTGCGGCGCTCGAATCGGATCCGGTAGTCAAGGTGCTGGAGTTGGCGGCGTACGACGAGGTTCGGTATCGAGCGCGTGTCAACGACTGCGGGCGGGCCGTGCTGCTCGCCTGCGCGACCGGGGCCGATCTTGAACACCTCGCCGCGCTCTGGAACATCAAGAAAGAGATCGTCGATCCCGGCGATCCGGATGCGCGCCCGCCGATTCCCGTGACCTACGAGAAGGATGATCGCCTGCGTCTTCGCACGCAGATGGCGATCGAGCAGGCGACGACAGCGGGGCCGGCGGGTTCGTATCGATCGATTGCGCTCAATGCCTCGGCCGACGTCGCGGACGTGCGGGTCGATCGCGGCGTGCCGGGCGTCGTGCGCGTGGTCGTGAAGTCGCAATCGAACGGCGGGGTGCCCAGTGCCGCGCTGCTCGACGTGGTTCAACGTGCGTTGACGCCCGAGGACAGGCGCCCGCTCAACGATACGGTGCAGGTGCTGCCCGCCCGGCCCGTCGACTACGCGATCGTGGCGGATATCTACGTCGGTCGCGGCCCGGATCCTGAGGTCGTGATTGCCGCACGGCGCCTTGATCTCGATATCGCGGTCAACGATGGCGCCCGACTGCGCAACGGCATGCCGCGCTCGGCGATCACGGGGGCACTGCATCCGAAGTCGTCGGGCGTGGTGCGAGTCGATCTGACAGAGCCGACTCTCGATGTCGAATGCGAGTTCGACCAGTTCGCGCGGTGCGCGTCGATCACGCTGAATGCGAGGGTGAAAGATGACGACTGAACCGCTCTTGCCCGCGAATCAAACGTCGCTTGAGGCGGCGCTCGCGCAGGTGATGCGCCCGAGCGTCGAGCCCGACGTCATCCGCACGCTGTGGGACGCCGATCGCTGCCCGGCGGCGTTCCTGCCCTGGCTGGCATGGTCGCTTCAGGTGGACGGGTGGGAACTGGCCGAGTCGGACGAGGCCCGCCGCGAGCTGATCAAGTCGTCGCTGGCGATCTACCGGCGCAAGGGCACGCCGTGGGCGATCCGGGAAATCGTGCGGCGGCTCGGGTTTGGTGAGGTGGACATTCAGGAGGGGCGGGGCCTGTCCCGCCGCGACGGCTCGGCCCGCCGCGATGGGCGCTATCTGCATGGCGGCGACGGCGCCTGGGCCGAATACATCGTCACCTTGAACCGCGCCGTGACGCGCGACCAGGGCGAGAAGATCAAACGGGCGATCGAACGGTACGCGCCGGCCCGCAGCCGGCTGGCATGGCTGGACTTCTCCGAGGTCGCGATCCGACATAACGGCGTCGCGACACGCAACGGGCAATTTACACGAGGGATTATCGGAACATGGCCAATCTGAAAGAGGACAGTGCCTGGGTAGACGGTATCTACCAGTTGGAGACGTCGGATCCCGTACAGGGCGGCCCCGATGGTGTCGACAACGTGCAGGCAAAGCAACTTGGGAGCCGCACGCGATACCTGAGGGATCGGGCTGATGCGACCGACAAGCGGGTCGATGCGATGGGGCAGACGGTGGCCGGCCTAGGCACCGACAAACTGCCCGTCGCGGGGGGCACGCTGAAGGGCGTGCTGCTTGGGAAGCTTGGCGCCATCGCACCGAACAATCCGCAAGGGGCGGGTTACGGCTTTGACGGCGATGCGGACAGCGGGATGTTTTCGCCGAAGGATGGGCTCGTGCAGATCGGTGCGCAAGGGATTGCCCACTTCGAGACGCGAGGCACCGACACCTACGTGGGGCCGAATGTTGCCGGCGGCAATCTGGTGTTGGTTGCCGGAGCGGATGGCCGGGCGTTGGTGACCAGTGAAGGCCGGTTGCTGATCGGATCGTCGAATAGCGACGGTGTGAATCGGCTTCAAGTTTCCGGCTCGGTTCGTGCGGACGGATTTGTGTCGGATGCGTTCGATTCAGGCGGTGGGCATTGGAGGGCGCGCATGGGCGACTACGGCGCCTTCCTGCGCAACGACGGCACGAATGTCTATCTGCTGTCGACGAAAAAGGGCGATCCGTCCGGGAAATTCAATGACTATCGGCCGTTCGGATGGAGTCTTGATAGCGGCCACGTGTCGATTGATGCGGGCGGTCAAGGAACGGCAATCGGCGGTGACGTCAAGATTGCCGGCGAAGCGTGGATCGCGAATGGTGCAAATGAGGGGCGCGCGCGAATCGGCCCCCTGAACGGTTACTTCTACTCGAATGCGACGTCTGTCGGCTGGTGGTCGCCGACGATCGGCTCGTTCCAGTACATGGTCGACGATCGATCCTTCCGTATCGATGGGAAGCCCGTCTGGCACAGCGGGAACGTGACGCCGCTCGACGCGAGCAAGGGAGGCGTGATGAGCGGCAGCGTGACATTTGCCGCCGGTCAACGTCTGTTTCTCGACGAGGGGAGCGCGGCGTTCCCCTCGATCGCGTTCGTGAACGATGGCGTTCCCGACACCGGTCTCTATCACGCGAGAGACGGTGTCTTTGGCGTGACCTGCAATGGCGTTGTCACGGTCACGTTCGCGCAGGAAGCGACCTATTTCCAAGCGCCAGCGGCCGGGCCTTCGCCGGCTGCGGGTGACAACTCGTTGCGTTTCGCGACAACAGCATGGGTGACGGCTGCGATCGGCACGGCGTCGATCGGCCAGATCGTCATGGAGGCGCGAACGTCCACGCGCGCGGGCTATGTGAAGTGTGACGGCGCGCAGTACAAGCGCGCGGACTATCCAGCGCTGTGGGCCTATGCGCAGGCCAGTGGTGCGCTGGTGTCGGAAGCCGAGTACGCGGGGGGCCGATGGGGCGGCTTCTCGACGGCGGACGGGCAGACGTACTTCCGGGTTCCTGATCTGCGCGGCGAGTTCCTGCGCTGCTGGTCGGACGGGCGCGGCGACGTCGACGCCGGCCGTGCGATCGGCTCGTTCCAGGCCAGCCAGAACCAGACGCACACGCATGCCGCGTCTTCGGACACGGTCGACGATCACTGGCACAAGGTTTGGAGTGCGCCGAACGGCTGGCATGATCACGGCGTCAATCAAACGCCGCATGCGCACGTCACGTGGACCGGCGCCGTGCAGGTATCGGGCCTTGCGCCGGGCGGCGGTATCGGGCCATACAACGGGCGCATTTCCTCCCTGTGGTCCGACGAGGGGATGGCCAACATCGCGATTGCTGGGAACGGCACGCACGATCACGCGATCGGCATGGACGGCGGGGGAAGGCACGCGCACGCAATCAGTGTTCAAGCCGATGGCGGCGCCGAAGCGCGTCCGCGCAATGTCGCATTGCTGGCGATGATTCGCGCATATTGATAAGGGAGAAAACATGCTCTGCAACCACTACGATAGACAGACGGGCCAATACCTGAACAGCACGCTTGCTGATTCGGATCCGAAAGACGATAGCCGCTGGCTCGAACCGGCTTTCTCGACCGTCACGCCGATCCCCGACCGTAAGCCGCTCACGTGGCCGTTCTGGAAGGATGGCGCCTGGGTGTTGATGCCCGACTATCGCGGGCGCGTGTTGTACCGAACCGATACCGGCGAGCGCACCGAGATCCTGGCAGCGGGCGTCACGCCGGCCGATGCTGGCCTCACGGAGACGCCGCGGCCGTCCGACGAGTACCGCTGGGCCGATGGCGCCTGGGCGATCGATCCGGACATCGTGGCGCGCAAGGCGAAGGAGCAGGCGATGGCGGAATTCCAGCATCGACAGGCGAACGCGCAGACGAAGAACTACGGTCGAGCCGATGCGCACGCAGCCGGCGTACTGTCGGATGTCGAGGAAGCGCAGTTCGTCGCGTGGTCCAAGTACCAGATGGATCTCTCGCGCGTGGTGAATGCGCCGGACTTCCCTGCCTCGGCCGTGTGGCCGGTCGAGCCGGACGACGACGCGATCCGCCGTGAAGTCGATGCCAAGCGAGCCGCTGCCGCTGCCGCAGAGGCGGCGAAAGCGGAGGCGGAGCAGGCGGCGCAGGCTGACGAGACTGGCCCCGTTGACGAAGCGGTGGACGCGGATACCGCACCGAAGGCGAACAGCAGCAAAAAGTAACTTTCCGGACCCCGTTCCGACCTTTCACAGAGCCGCCCGCATGGGCGGCTTTTTCATTTCTGGAGACCCGTATGGGAGCAACCTCGTTTTTTCACGGCATCACGACGACGATCGTCGACTCGGGGCCGCGCACGATCGCCGTGCCTTCGTCGTCGGTGGTGGGGCTCGTCGATACGTACATGCCCGGCGCGGGTCTGGCGCAGCCGAACGTGCCCGTCCAACTGACGAGCTATCGCGATGCGGTAGTGGCGTTCGGCGATACGAGTGCCATCGCGCGAGCTGCGCGAGCGATCTACGCGCAGAGCCGCGCGGTCATCGTCGCGGTGGGCGTGCCGGCCGATGGTGACGAGGCGCAGCGCACCTCGGCCGTGATCGGGGGCGTGACGGCTAGCGGAGCGCGCACGGGCATGCAAGCGCTGCTCGATGCGAAGTCGCGATTCAACGCGCAGCCGCGTTTGCTGATCGCGCCGGGCCACTCGGCCAAGCAACCTGTCGCGACGGCGGCCGACGAGATCGCGGCGAAGCTGCGCGGTATCGCCGTGATCGATGGCCCGAACAAGGATGACGAGGCGGCGATTGCCTACGCGCAGAATTTCGGCAGCAAGCGCCTCTACATGGTCGATCCCGGCTCGACGATGTGGGATACGACGGCCAACGCCGACGTCGCCGTGCCGTCCTCGGTGTTCGCGGCTGGCCTGTTCTGCCAGACCGACGCCAATATCGGTTTCTGGGCATCGCCGTCGAACAAGGAAATCACGGGCATCACGGGCACGGCGCGGCCGATCGAATATCTCGACGGCGACGAGACCTGCCGCGCGAACCTGCTGAACAACGCCAATATCGCGACCATCATCCGCGACGGCGGTTATCGCCTGTGGGGTAACCGGACGCTGTCGGCGGATCCGAAGTGGAAGTTCGTCACACGGGTGCGCACGCTCGACATCGTCATGGACGCGGTCCAGGCCGGCCACAAGTGGGCGGTCGATCGCGGTATCACGGCAACTTACGTCAGCGACGTGACGGAAGGGCTGCAGGCGTTCATGCGCGATCTGAAGCGCCAGGGCGCCTTGATCAACTTCGAGGTCTACCCGGATCCCGAGCTGAACACGGCCAGCCAACTGGAGGACGGCAAGGTGTACTGGAACATCCGCTTTACCGATGTCCCGCCGGCCGAAAACCCGATTTTCCGCTTCGAGGTCACCAACCAGTGGATGACCGAAGTGCTCGATAACCAGATCTAAGGGGGAAAGATGGTTCCGGAAACGCTGTACAACTGCTCGGTGGCGATCGACGGTCGCGGCTACGCGGGCCGGGCGACGAGCATGACGCCGCCGAAGCTGAAGCTCAAGACCGACGACTACCGCGCGGGCGGGATGGACGCGCCGTCCAAGGTCGACCAGGGCATGGAAGCGCTCGAAGCATCGTTCGCCATGGCATCCATGGAGTACGACGTGCTGAAGTATTTCGGCATCCTCGACGGCAACGCGTTCAGCGGCAATTTCCGTGCGGCCTTCAAGGACCACTACGGCAAGATCAAGTATGTCGGCGCCTTCTTTCGCGGCAAGCTGACCGAGGTGGATCCGGGGGAGTGGAAGCCGGGCGAGAAGGCGGAAACGAAATACACCATCGCCGTCGACTACTACCGGATGGAGATCGACGGCGCCGTGGTTCACGAGATCGACGTGTTCGCGTGCAAGCGCGTGGTCAACGGCGTCGACCAACTGGCCGAGGTGCGTAAGGCGCTCGGCATGTAGCTCGTTTGGACGCGAGCAAAGTCACTTTTTACTCAACGGCGGGCCGATGGCTCGCCGTTTCTCTTTGAGGACACGATATGGACAAGGTTACCGTCACGCTGGCTTACCCGATCAAGCTGAACGGTGTCGAGTGCGACAAGTTCACGATGCGCCGCCCGAAGGTGCGCGACATGCGCGGCGCGCAGAAACTCGCGCCGAAAGACGAGGAACAACAGGAGCTGATCCTGTTCGCCTCGCTTGCCGAGGTGTCGCCGGACGACATCGAGGAGATGGATATGGCCGACTACGCGCGCGTGCAGGACGCCTACTACTCCTTTCGATCCGTACGCCAAGACGGACGCCAAGACGCTGAAGGCGCTGGCCAGGCGCCTCGCGCTTGAATTCGGCATGTCGCCTGCGTCGATCGATGACATGACGATCGACGACATGATCTGGTGGTTGACTGACTGAGGGGTGCGGACATGGCAAAGGATATCGCCCTGGGTATCGTGATCGGCGGCGCCGTGTCGGCGACGTTCGGCAAGGCGATCACGGATACGACGTCGAAGATCGACGGCATGAAGAAGCGGGCGAACGATGCCCGCCTCTGGCAGCGGCAGATCGGCGAGACGGTTCGCCTGCAGGAGGAGTTCCGGCGGCTGCATGCCGCCGGGGATAGCGCGGCGGACGGCATCCGCCGCAAGCTGGATAGCAACCTGAAGTCGTTGCGCGAAGCTGGGGTCGAGGTCAGCAAGCTCGATCGCGCGTATGCGCAACTCGGGCGCACCGCGCGCGGGCTCGATCTGAAGGCGGCTGGCTTCGAGCGCATGGAGGCCGGCAAGGAAGCGGGTCGCGGGGTGATCGGTGACGCGGTGAAGCTGTCGGCGGCCGTGGCGGTGCCTGCGACGATCGCGGCCAACTATCAGGCGATCATTCGCGACATCTCGATCAAGGCCGGCATCGCTCGCACGCAGCAAGAGGCGGCGATGGGCGTGCGCATCCGCAAGGATGCGGCGGACAACGGGATCGGCCGCAACGAGCTGGCCGACGCCATCAACCAGATGGTGGCGGGCGGCATGGATCTCGACCGGGCGCTCAACTTCGGGCCGCTCGTCGCGAAGTTCGCGATCGGGCAGGGGGCGACGACGGTCGAGACAGCGAAGATGATCCAGGCGCTTCAGCAGAACGCTGAGATTGTCGATCCGCGCCAGATGGCGAAAGCGCTAGAGGCGATCGCCTATCTCGGCAAGGAAGGGTCGTTCGAGTCGGTCGACATGGCGCGGTGGTTCCCGGTGCTGCTCGCCGAAATGAAGAAGATCGGTATCACGGGGCAGGATTCCGTCACGCAGCTAGGCGCCATGCTCCAGGTGCAGATGAAGACGGCCGGCGGCGCCGACGAGGCCGCGAACAACCTCAAGAACTGGTTTTCGAAGATCGGTTCGGGGGAGACCGAGCGCAACTATGCGAAAGCCGGGGTCGACTACCAGGCGAAGATGCGCGAGGCGATCGGCAAGGGCTGGTCGACGCTGGAGGCGTCGTTCGTGCTGGCTCGTGCGTACATCGAGCGCGTGGATCCGGAGAAGGCAAAGCAACTGGCCGGTGCCGCTAAACAGTTCAATGCGGAGATGGATCCGGCGAAGCGGCAGGCGCAGATGGCCGCGTTCGCGGAGACGATGAAGACCGGCGACCTGTTCAACGACATGCAGGTCAAGGCGGCGCTCACGGCGTACATGCAGAACGCGGATCTGTACAACGAGCTGAAGACCAATGCACAGAAGGCGAGCGGCGAGATCCAGAAGGATCTCGAAGCCCGCCGCGAGACGTCCAAACAGATCTGGAACGAGGTCGGCCAGCAGTGGGATGACGCGATGCGCAGCATCGGCGATGCGCTGCGGCCGGTCACGGATCTCGCCGGCAAAGCGGCAAAGGGGCTCGGTGGCACGGTGCGCGAAGCGGCGGACAAGGCGCCGGGTGTCACGGCAGCGGTGGTCGGCGTGGCGGGCGCGGCCGTCGCTTATCGCGGCGCAAAGGCACTTTGGAACATTGGGCGCGGTGTGTTCGATATCGCGCGCGGCACGGTCCTGGGCCGGTCAGGCGCCCGTGGTGGCGGTGGCAAAGGTGGAGTGGCCGGCAAAGCGCTCGACGCGCTTGCCGGCGCGGCTGGCGGGGTGCAGCGTGTGTTCGTCGTCAACATGCCGGGAGGGACAGGCGGGCTCGGCGGCGGCGGTTTGGTGGACGTGCCGGCGGGTGGCGATAAGGGGCGTGCAGGTGGGCGCGGTGCCGCGCGTGGTGGCCGTATTGGTCGAGCCCTGAGCGCCGGCCGCTCGCTCTTCGGCAAGGTAGCGCCCTATGCCGGAAAGATCGCGCTGGCCGGGACGATCCTGAAGGTCGGCTTCGCAGCGAAAGACGCGTATGCCGTGGCGTCGAGTACCGACACGCGGGAGCGGAAGGCGACGCAGTTCGCGGGGATAGCAGGGAGCCTTGCTGGAGGCTTTGCCGGCGCCAAGATCGGCGCCCTGGTCGGTGCCTTCGGTGGCCCGATCGGTGCCGCTGTGGGTGGCGTGATTGGCGGTGCGATCGGCACCTTCGCGGGTGACAAGGCATTGAGCGCGATCGCGCGCAAGGTGTTCGAGCACAAGTCGGGCGAGCCGCCCGCCAGCGCGGAGGCGGCTGCGAAAGCCGCAGCGAACGCCGCTGGCGAGGGCGCCCCACCGCGTGCCGGCCCGCGCGTCGAGCAAACCAACACGTTCGCCCCTGTCTTCCATGTCCGCGTGGAAAGCAACGAGGCGGACGCGGCCGAGAAATTCCTGGCGCGGGTCAGTCCGATGTTGACGCAGATGATGGTCGAGCAGCAGCGCAAGACGACTAACTTTTCGGCGATGTTCGATGCGCCGCATCTATGAGGGTAAGGCATGGATCTGATCAGACAGATCACGTCGGCCGCGACGCAGGCGAGTGTCGCCTCGGAGCGCGTCCGGCAGATGGTGCGCGTAGCCGATCGCAACCGCGCCGCGAGCGCGACGACGGTCGAGACGTTGCAGAAGCTGGCGACCGGCAATCTCAGCAGCGCGGCCGAACTGCTGACCGGCGCCAAGAGCGCCATGTCGGTCGCGGGCGATCTATTCCCGCAAGTCGGGAGCGTGATGCGCAGCTTCAACGCGACGCAGGCGTCGGTCGGCTCGATTCTGAAGATGGCGGACAGTTCGAGCTTCCCGCTCGTGCGCTCTGCCGCCGACAGCGTCAAATCGGCGCTTGGCGGGGCGGTGAGTCAGTTCTCGAGCCTGGTCGGCATCAAGGACTCGGCGGTGGCCGATGCGGTCAAGGCGACGGGCCTGAGTTCCCTACTACCTGGGCTCGCGGACGGGGCGACGTCGAGCACGCCGCATTTGATGACGATGGCGGCCGACGACGGCAGCGCATTCCATTTCAACCTGTCGACGGCGGCGTTCGAGAAGCTGCGGCGGGCGACGCGATACCGGGTGGCCACGCAGGAGCGCTTGAACCGGCAAGAGGCGCTGCAGCCGGTCAGCGAGGGCGGCGAGACGATTACCCTGTCGGGCGTCATCTTTCCCGCCCTGGGCGCCGGCACGACGCAGATCAGCAAGCTGCGCGCGATCGGCAGCCGCATGAAGCCGGTGCGCCTGACGACGGGCAGCGGCGAAGTGCTCGGCCGCTGGCTGCTGCAGACGATCGAGGAGGAGCAGGACGCCATGCTGGCCGATGGCCTGCCCCGCAAGCAATCCTTCACTGTGGAGTTTGGCCGCTATGGCGAAGATTTTAAGAACGTCTGAGGGCGACGTGCTCGATACCTTGTGCTATCGGGTGTACGGGACGCTGCAGGGCACGGTGGAGGCGGTCTACGAGGCGAATACGGGCCTCGCTGCGAGGCCGCAGCCGTTCGCCTCGGGCGTCGAGATCGTGATGCCGGATATCGAGGCGCCGCGCGACGAAACCGTGTCGCTCTGGACATAGCGAGGCGCAATGGAAGCGATTTTTCAAATCATCGCGAACGGCGACGATGTCACGAAGGTGATTCAGGACCGGGTCATGGAGATCCGGACCGTGGACAAACCGGGCCTGGATGCGGACGAATGCACGATCACGCTGGACGATCGCGACGGCCGGATCCGATTCCCGCCCAAGGGCGCGACGGTCAAGGTGTCGCTGGGATGGGAGGGGCAGGGGCTCTCGATGCTGGGCGAGTATGCCGTCGACGAGGTCGGGCTGCGTGGGCCGCCGGCGAGCGTGGTGTTTCGCGGCAAGCCGGCGAACATGCGGGCGACGTCGAAGACGCAGCGCTACGGGAGCTGGTCGAACGTGCGGCTGGCCGACATCGTCGGCGATGTCGCGCGACGTAACAAATGGTCGGCCGCGTGCGACGTCGACGTGGTGGTGCCCCGCGTCGACCAGTTCGGGGAAAGCGATCTGCATTTCGTGACGCGGCTCGCTCGGCAGTATGGGGCGACGGCGACGGTCAAGGCCGGCAAGCTGATCGTGCTGCCCCGAGGCGGCGGCAAGAGCGCGAGCGGCAAGCCGTTGCCAGTGGTGACCCTGACGCCCGAGCTGCTGCTCGACTACGACATCAATTTTCCCGATCGCGCGAGCTTCGCGGCGGTCCGCACCAAGGTCCACGATCGCAAGACGGGGAAGAAAATCGACTTGACGATTCCCAATCCGGATGCGCCGCAAGGGGCGGCCGCGGTTCATACCGAGCGCCATGCGTTCGCGAGCCCGCAGGCCGCGAAGGCGGCGGCCACGTCCAGGCTGGAAACGCTCAACCGGCACACGTCGACGAGCCGCCTCACGATGCGCGGCCGGGCCGATCTGTCTGCCGAAAAGACGATCGCGCTGAAGGGGTTCAAAGAGGGTGTCGATGGGGAGTTCCTGATCGAGGCGGTCGAACACACGTTCGCCTCGCGGGGCTGGATCACGGTGGTGACGTTGAATGGAGGGAACAAGGGCAAGGCGAAGGTCGGGCACAAGAAGAAGTCGGGCAAGAAGATCGATCTGGTCGTGCCGGCGCCGACGTAACGCGCCACGCGAGAACGATGTAGGCCGCTCACGGGTAACCGGAGCGGCCTTTCTTTTTTCAACGGGGGTGGGATGGGTGACGAGAAGCAGGAGGGGCTGGCGGTACAGATCGCCACGCTCACGCAGCAGATGCGATCGGTCGCGGCGAGCGTCGAGGACATCAAGCGATCGGTGCAGCCGTTCGCGGATCTCGATCGCGGATTTGCCGAGATGCGCGTGCGCGCGGAATCGGTGCGCGAGGACGTCGGGCTGCTGTGGGCGCGGTCGCAGGCCGAGGAGCGTGCGCGCCTCGACCAAGCCGGCGATATCGCCGAGGTGGACCGGAAGGTCGATGCGATGAGGAACCGGGCGACGGGCGCGGTCTGGGTGCTCGGCATCGGCCTCGGGGCGGTGCAAGCCTTCGTCGTCGGCTCGATCGTCTGGGTCTTCACGCACGTCAACGAGGCGGACGTGCTCAATCGACTGCAACAGCAGCGTATCGAAACGCTGGAACTGGCCATTGGCCGAGGGGGAAAGCCATGAATGTCACGGCGAAGATCGACGCGCTGATCGGGCGCGAGGGTGGTTTTTCGAACGATCCGAACGATCGGGGGAACTGGTATCTCGGCAAGCTGGAGGGGACGATGTGGGGCATCACGGCCGCCGAGGCGCGGGCGAACGGCTATCTCGGCGCCATGAAGGACATGCCGCGCGCGACGGCCGTCGCGATCTACGAATCGCGCTACTGGTCGCGGCCGAAGTTCGACCAGGTCGACGCGATCTCGACGACGCTGGCCGAGAAGCTGTTCGATATCGGCGTGAACGCGGGGCCGTCCACCGGGGTGAAGTTCATGCAGCGGGCGCTCAACGTGCTGAACCAGGGCGGCAAGGCGTTCCCGGACATCGCGGCCGATGGTGGCATCGGCCCGATGACCCTCGCCGCGCTGAAGGCGTTTCTACAGCAGCGCGGTGCCGATGGACATCGCGTGCTGTACGGCATGGTCGCCGCGCAGCAGTCGGTGTTCTACATCGAGCTGGCCGAGCGCCGCCCGGAGAACGAGGCGTTCGAGTATGGCTGGCAACTCAACCGTGCGCTGGGGGTGTAAGCATGCTCGACATTCTGAAAACGGTGGCGCCGTGGCTTGTCACGGCATTGACGGGTGGCGTGCCGGGCGTGGCGGCCATGGCCGCGTCGGCGATTGCCGACCGGCTCGGCCTGGGCGATGGCTCGGTCGAGGCGGTGACGTCGGCCCTGTCCGGCCAGTCGATGACGCCGGAGCAATTGCTCGCGCTGAAGCAGGCCGACGCCGACTTCGAGCTGAAGATGCGGCAGGCCGGCTTCGCGCATGCCGAGAATCTCGCCGGGATCCAGGTGCAGGCCGACAAGGTCGCGGCGGACGATCGCGCGAGCGCCCGGCAGTATGCGGCGTCCGAACACGATCACACGGCCCGAAACCTAGCCTACATGTACACGGTGGCGCTCTTCGTGGTGATCGGGCTGGAGTTCTATCTGGCGATCGGCGAGATCCGGATGCCTGACGTCGTGAAGAGCACGCTCGACACACTGCTCGGTGTGCTGATCACGATGGTGATCGGCTCGAAGGAGTATTTCTTCGGCTCGTCGTCGCGGGCGGATAAGCAGACGGCGGAGATCACGCGCTTCGCGGTCTCGCCGGACATTACCGTGAGCGCTGGTGTTCGTGATCGAGTTCTGCCGAAAAGTTATTTGGATCGTACCAAACGCTTAGAAGGACTGGAGGCCTCGGAGTAGCTGCCCTCGTGGCGACATAGATAACCGGTGAACAACGCCGCGGTCGCGAGCTTTCCCTGGCCGTCCGGTTACATTTGGCGGAATCGTTGATAAGTTCGGGCTTCCTTATGAAGCCCGTCTGAGATCATTTATCCTCTGTCCAAGGCGCACTACCGTCGACTATGTCATCCTAATCGCACAAGTTTAGCCAATTTTCTCAGTTCTTCTTCATATGCCGGAGATTCGGGGTATTCGATTTTTCTAAGTAACATGCGGTTGAGACAGTCATCTGTGATTGGTAATATCAAGTTTTGTCTGTCTCGCCACGAATCTCGACATCTTTCAATGACAAGGGCTTCGTCTTTTGCGTCTCGGAAGACAAGGAGTCCAAATTTACCTCGATTTACACTAAACCGTCCTTCCAGTTGATCAAGTTCTGGATTGGCTGGGTCTTTTGAGTAATTTTTGCATTCTATGATGATATATGTTGAAGCAATATTTGATACTTGGTGGAGTCTGTTGAAAAACCCATTTGTTGCCGCATTTTCAAAAACAATGTCTATTCTTTTTCTGCCGCCGTTAATTTTAACTTCTGATGTGGGGGCTATTAAATCGGGATAAAATATGAAATCTAGTATTGAGGTTGCGAGTTTGTGGAATCGATCTGCTTCATTGTTGCCTTTTTTTGTCGATTTAAGAGCGTCCCTCAAGGTGTTGGCGGTTTCTTCTATGGTGGTTGGAGGGTTGAATGCGTCATCATCAAGTGATTTTGCTCCTAATCTTGATTCGGATAATTTAAATTTTTTGAAAACTTCTTTATGGCGCTCGGTAAAGGCGCTGAGATCATCTTTGTTTGATGAAACCTCCTTTGCGACATCGCTTTTATTTACCCAAATTCGCTCTTTGCCATTTTTTGAAATTCTTCGATTGACTAATGTTGTGTTGAGTCTCAAATGTTCGTGCTGAAGGAAAGGGAGTACGCCAAAGCGGTGGAATCTAGAGGATGAATATCTTGTCGAGTACGAGACAACTCCTTTGGGAACAAGTAGTATCTTTCGATCATTTATTATGAGCATGTCCTCATGTGAAGCTGCCCACTGGCATTTTGCTCTGTCCCAATAGAAGCCGGAGTCTATTTCTTTGGTGAGATTTATTCCCCATAAGTTGCATTGATTTTGCGTGTATTTTATCAACTGACCGCGAATGATGTTCGTGATCATGTCCGATATTTTGTCTTTATCCACGCCGTGAACAAATATTCGCACATCTTCAATGTGTTCTACCAGGCCGCTTTTGACGGCGCGGCTACCTTTCAAACTATTTAATATTTTTGTTGCATCAATCGAACCCAGCCCGCGTCCGTCCGGCGCCCCTATGGATAGGCCTAGGCAAGTTTCGTTGGGTTCATGCAAATATTGCAGGAGCTCCAAGGCTGTTATGTCGTCGTCTGCTCGAATTGCTTCAAGAAGCTGTGCGAAAAAACTTCGAATAGTCGAAGTGGCCTCAGCTGAGAATCGGTCGTTTCTTAAGGAAAGAAAGTGAGGGTCGAGAAATACTCGCAAATCTCGATCGGGATCGATGTCTACGAAATCTAATTCGCGCTGTCCTGCATTGAGATCGAAAAGCTCACTTATTCTCATAAATTCCTCGCTTTTTTGTGAGGGTTTAATGTGGTGGGTGTGTCTGGTTTTGTGTGTGGTGGAAATAATATAAATAGTCTACCTTGGTGAATGATTTTATGTTCCGCAGTGCGGTAAATTTAAATTGATTGAAATGATGTCTTGTCGGTAAGCTAAGCCGATCGGCGGACTTGAAAGGCGAGGGGTTCAAGTGTCCACTGGTCAATATCCCATTGAATCAATGCTTCAACGTCTCCGCCGGAAGCGCGTGGATTCACACTGCTTCTGTCGAGTGCTATCCGTGAAACAATTAAGAGTCCTGTTGTGCCTTTTTCTCGCTTGTGAAGTTCGACTTCGTTTCGCGTCATTAAGATCGAGTCACATATTTCACTTGTTGTCCCCTTGACTTCGATTTTGAGTGTTTGTCCATCTCGCTGAGCCAGAATATCAAAACATTCGACCGCTGATGTATCTTGGCACGCGAAGCCCGCAGATTGAAGAAAGTCTATTGCCAGGGACATTGCGCGTAGCTCTACCTCCCGTCGTTCGGGAGGTGTAAGCCCAATGCCTTGCGCACGAGACCGCCGGCGTAATGGTTTTACAACTGCTGTTAGATCGCGAGCGTCTTGGTCGCCCGGAGCTACGTCTCGCTGGTCGAGTTGAGCAAGATAAATCGCCGAGAGCCTTTCGCTGGCAGCAAAGAGTAATCCGTCGAGGTCATAAGTTTCAATACTTTCGACGGGTACTCTTTGGGCCACCGCAGTTGCTTTTTCGAATGTTTTAGGAAGAGACGCACGTGCCCCCAGATTAATAGTATCGACAAAGGGCATCAGTGTTTTCCAGCGCCGCTCAATAACCGAACGTGCCCATGATGTTTTTACTTTTAGCTGTGCGTCAGATATTGCTCTAAGATCACCATTATTCCACACAGTGCTGCCGCAGCCTACAGTGAAAAAGCAGGCCGCACCATCTGCCGAAAAGTGAATCACAACATAGAAGCCTTCGCGCGGCGTCGGGGACATTGCGTTCGAGTAGAGTCGAACCCATGGCGCTTCAGTCTTTCTCCCAATACCGTCTGAACCCTGCACGGCTAGGTCGTCGAATAGAGGATTGAACGCACGACTCAGGGTGGGAATTCGATTTCGTATCTCTTCAACCAAATCGGTGCGAATAAGACTGCCGCGCTCCTTCATTTCGTGCGTATTTGATGAAGAATATTTTTTCTGAAGTTCGCAAATCCGCTTAATGACCGTTATCAATTGAAGTCCTCTTATCATGTGGCTCCGCTGGAATCACTATAAAAATGAAAGCATGCGGATTGATTTATTGTTTTTGCGTGAAAAAATCCTCATCAATTCTAGCTGGCCCGGCGGGAACCTGAGGCCTACGCCCGCCGGTATTGGGACTTCGTGCCGACCTCGTTATTCCTTCGCTTTCGTTTGAAGAATCTTAATAGCCTTTTTAGCCATCGCTTGAACTTCCTTCGATAGCTTTTCGCGGCTTCCGGCGTCACCCGCGCCGGCGAGGTCGCTGGTGCGATGTGCAATCGTCTTCAGCATCCCTTGAAGGGTCTTGTTTTCTTTAAGATATTCCTGTACGTCGCGGACTTGTGCGCCTCGATTGGCGACAAGTTCTTGGACAATATCGGCTCCTTTTTTATTTTGACCGATCAGTGAATCGATGGCTTCTTTTTGTATCTTGTTTAGTGGCATGTTGCACCCCGTGGCAAAAGTAGTTGTGATGTGAGCGAAGCGCGCAGCAGCGCCCTCTCCTGAAGATATTATTGATTGGATTCTATGGTGTCGATCAACTTCGAAAATTCCGGCGTAACTTTTCATCTTAGTCTTGCTGGTAAAGGTGAAGTCACTGCTGAATTAGTGCTGCGGTCCGCCAGGCGCATGACGGTTGTAGGCGTTGATGTGGGTGCATGCTTATGTGGCCGGAAAAAGTTGCTATGACAGCCCGAGTTTGCCAGCGGTCAGAAACGGAGGCTGCTCGAAGTGTGCCATTCCGCTGGTTGTAGGTGATGGCGAGCGGCGGTTGCCGGCCAGGAGTTGTCGTTCTAGGTGTCAGTCCCTTGGTTGGTCGAGTAGCGGTCCTACTCTCAGAGAGTGGACGCTCGTCGGCGGATGACCTTATGCGGCTAACTGTGTTGGGGGCGAGGCCCTTGCCGTGAGTTTTGTGTTGCGCCACAAGAAGGCCGTGGGTAATATCCTGCGATTCCTTCTAGTCACTTTCTAGTTGCGAAAGCGCAATTTTGACCAAAACTGGCTAACTTCAAATGGCAACGGAATCCGACGACGCACAACAGGCACAATCGCAATGCTTGATAACACGTGCGCAGGCTGTTGCCCGACCGATATTGTCAAAGGCCGCGGCCCTCGGGAAGGCAATGAAAGAAAAACGCAAGCAACTGCTAAATGCAGCGTGGTACGTTTTCATAATATTAATCGTCGGACAGATTGGTCCACTCATCGAATACGCGAAAGCATTGTGGGATGGATCATCAGTGCTGGACAAGATCGAGGAGAGTGCAGCAAAGGGCGAGCTTTTAACTTGCGCCATTGCGATTTTAGCTGCCGGAACCTATTTTTTGGTGAAGGAATACAACTCACCAGCGCAGATAGGTAACCGGATTATGAAATCAAGTTTGTTACTTTGGACCATCTTGTGTGGCTTTGGGTGCGTACTCATTTCCGTGCAGCTCTTATCAGCGTCGAGTTCAGTTTTCGGCGCACCTCTACAGCGTTGGTTGCATTGGGTTTGCTACGGATTTGCAATGATCACGGCGTTCGCTCTTTGGATGCTAGAGGAGTGGCAAACTTCAGCTTCAGAAGAGACTGGAAAATGGGAAAGAAATGCATCTTCCATGACGACTGAGTCCGAACGGGTCAAGACGTCAACGGGATTGAGGGTTTAAAATGTCAGACAGTTCGAACAAAATTCCCGTATTCGAGTATGAGCAGCCGGGTGCGGTATTCTATGCTTGTATTCTTCCGGCTGATCAAATCATCGACCGACTAGAGATTCGTCGTCGCAGTTCAGATCCCGATTTTGGTATTCAGAGGGATGAAAATGCGAGACGGGTCCGTGAAATATCAGAATATGCGACTGAGCGAAATGCGATCTTCCCGACCCCGGTCATCGTATCGGCTCGATCGAATCAAGTCGTGGTCGACGGAGCCCATCTTCGATTCGTAAACAATGAAGGTGATGTCGGGCATGTGTTGGACGGGCAACATCGAGTATTAGGTTTGAGGGAATTGTCACGTAGTGATCTTCGAAGATTCAATCTGCTCGTGGTCTTCGTGTTCGACATTGATGTTTACTCGGAAGCGACCATCTTTTCGACGATCAATGGTAATCAAAAGCAGGTTTCAAAATCCTTAATGTATGACCTGTTCTCGTTGAGTCCCGGCAGAAGTATTGAGAAGTCATGCCACGAAATTGCGAGATCCTTGCATGATGATCCGGAGTCGCCATTCCATGGTCGTATTAAAATACTGGGTACAAAAGTTGGTCCGGAAGAGACGCTTTCCCAAGCAGCCTTTGTCGATCAACTCGCTCGACAGATCAAGGATCGTAGCGGTTCGTTGTATGAGTTCTATATCGCAGACGAAGATTGGGTAATCAGGAAGATACTGGCCAGTTGCTTTTCCGCTATAGACGAAGTGCGCTCAGATACGAGCCAATTTCCTCAAGATTATTTTTATAGAACAACTGGTTATGGGGGGGTGGTGCAAGCGTTGGGCGAGCTTGTCAAGATGGGAAAGCAGCTCGGCGACGTAAGTCGCGATTTTTTTGTACCAATAATGAAGGTTTTCTTTAACGGTAAGGAATCGCCGCCGACTGGGGTTGGCAACGCTGCGATGCTGGACATCAAGAGCCGCCTTTTAGCCGCTGCCGCTAGCGCGACGAATGGCTGAGTCTAGATCATAGTGTCGGAGCTTGAATGTTCGTTTGAGTCAGAATGATAACTGCGTCGATCCGCTCCGTTGGCTCGGCTGCAGCGCATTCGCCTGCGCAACTTTATGTACGGGTCAGACATCGGATCGGTCGTTTGAACAGCTCGAGTTTACCGGCGGCCTGAACGGGGCCGCTCGAAGTTCGCCATTCGGCTGCCAGGAATGTTGAGCGGCAGCTATCGGCCAGAAGCCGTCAGTGATCACCAAGCACAGCCGGCAGTGGAGCGGCTGCTTCTCGCCGAAAGGTGTCAGAATGTCAGTTCATGCAACGCCGTGGAAAAGCAATGCAGGGGTCACTAGTCAAGCCGGCGGTCATTCCTCTCGACACGCTTAGGGAGCAGATCGCACAGGCCGTCGCCGCAGCCAAGGCCTATGAAGTTCCCGACGCCTGTGTCCGCATGGGAATTCAGCAGGCCGTAGCGGAAGGCGATGCGCAAGAGGCTTTTAGCAGCAAGCGGCTGTATGTCCGGCGACGCATCCTCTCGTGGAATGAGGCGGACCTTCTCGACTTGGCAACGCGGGTGCTGCGCGAGTACCCATCGGAGAATCTCGCGGACACCGTGAGCGAGACGACAATCCACGCCGAGTATCGAGTGAGTGCGTTGGTCCGGAGTGACGTGCTCAAGGCCCTCAATCCTTTGGCATCCCTGTTCGGCGAGCTCCCCCTGATTGACAGCCTCAGAGAGGTGTTCGGTGTCTCGGTCATCCAAGACGATGCGACTGGGTTGCTCGGCCGCTCCAGTTTGCACGGGCAGATAGTCCAGCACTGCTTGCGCAACGACGACTGGTCGCACGAAGAGTTGCTGACTCAATGCGGCGCGCTGACGTGCAGCCAAACGCGCTTCTTCGCGTTGCTGACCAAGCTTCTGCACCCCATGACACGCCGCAACGCGGAGCAGGCGGAGCTTGCTATCGCGATTGGCGCGATACTGAGGCGGGATGGCTTCACGGTTCGGCAGGCCAGCGTAGAGTCCGGGTACGCTATCTACGGGGTAGTGCGGGCCAAGGCTGGCGTCGCCGGAGCGATGAAGAATCTGATCTTCGCCTCGATCGGCGAGAAGCCGGAGCTGGTCTTTCGCGATGCTGTGAACAACGACGTCGAGATCGTCAAGCATGCCGACAAGGTGCTGGTTTTCGACCGTCCCTTACCGAGTTCAGGACTGCTGCTCTGGAAGGACCTGCGGGACTGGTATGCCGAACTCCAGGGCATCAGTGACCCGGGCATTGCAAAGGAGCGGTTGTTCCGACGACTGCGCCAGACGGTGCTTGGTGCCCGCTCGGCAGGTGAGTTCGCAGTGTTCCAAGGTTACTACGAGTGCTTCGGCGGCCCGCTTGGCGACCGGTTGCCAGCGCTGATTCCGCAGGTCTATCTGCATTACGACCCCTATACCAAGCGCCAGCGCGGTGACGAGCAGTTCCTGGCGCGCCAACGCATGGATTTTCTGCTGATGCTGGAGCAGGGCGTGCGCGTTGTGATCGAGGTCGATGGCCGCCACCACTATGCAGTACCGGATCCCCTCGCGTCGGATCGGTTCATCGCGAGCGCACAGCGCTACGCCGAAATGGTAGCGGAGGACCGCCGGCTGCGGCTGATGGGATACGAGGTCTACCGCTTCGGCGGACACGAGTTCTTGGATGTCGATCTAGAACAGCGCGAGGTCGGCCCACACGCTCAACAATGCGTTGCCGAATTCTTCGAGGGGCTGCTGGCGCGGCATTGTGTGCGGTGACCGGAGAAAGCTATGGCGAGTTTTGATGAAGTCGGTTTCCTGTCCGACGATTTTACAGGCTGGCAGGCAGCAGTCCGTGAACTGTATGCCGGGCCCTTCGAGTTAGCCGAACGCGCGAATGAAATGGGAATGCGAATGCGGAAAGCCTTTGCTCTGGAAGGGCTCGCCGAGGAAGCGAAGTGGGCCATTGCGGGGTTCGTGCGGGCGTTGGGGGCTTTCCAGGGATGCATTCTGATGGCCGAGCGCGGAGCGCTACCAGAAGCTCGCGCGTTGGCACGCTTGTGCACGGAGTCCGTCATCGTCACGGCCGGGTTGGTGAGGGTCGTGGGAACGCTCGAGCGCCTGCGCGAGGACGATGCAGCGCACGATCTCGGTGTATGTAACCGGGTTCTCGAACTCAATGGAAATGACGCGAACGACGAGCGGCTGGAAGTTTTCAGAAGAAGGAAGGCCGAGATCGAAGCGCGGTACGAACGGCCGCGATCACTGAAACTTGCGACGCTTGCACACGCTTCGGATCTGACGCTGCTCTATGAACTTTCGTACAGGTTCACGTCCGGGAACGGGGCACACGCGACGCTGGGTGCATTCGTTCGCCACATGAGAGAGGGCATCGATGGGGAGCCAGACGTCTACTTCTTCGGTCCCGACACGTCCGACATGGCGTCGACGCTTTTATGTGCCAATAGCGCTGCCATTCACCTGATCACCCTCGCCGTCGAAAACATGGGACTGGTTGAATTCAACCCCGAACGGATCGATCTCGCTTTGCACTGGAACATTCTCAGGCCGGACCTCGAAGCGGCAAGCACCGCAGAGGGGCAGAACTGAACCCCGGCGATCATTTACTCGTGCTGAGCCACCTCCACGCGCACAGGCCGACTTTATTCCGGAGGACCCTTTCCTTGTCCCGTTACGGGCGTCCGTCGCCATTTCGCGCATCCGGTGAGGTCCATGAAGTCGCGTTCGGGATACCGGATCACCCGCCTGATGCAGTCAGCCGCAATGGGCTGCACGCTTTTGTCTTGGTACTCCACCGGTTCATCCGTCTCGTAGCCGCGGCTAATAAGGTAGATGCGAACGAGCTTCATCGCAAGGCCGGCACTGGGGGCGAGTGAAGCAACGGGCACGTTGGCCTCGATCACACACGGTGTCCCGATCGCATGCAGGATCGATGACGTCACCAGGTCGTCCTCATGCGAGTTATAAAGCGCTTCACCACCCCAATGGCGGAAAAATCGCCCAATGCCATGTTCGCCTGCCCGATGCGGCGGGGAAAAGCAGAACCACAGCCGGCCAGCGCGGTTGCTCTCGTCAGCCTGATTGGCCGCTGCGAGTCGGTTACCAATGTCGCTCGGCAACTGGCCTGACGCGACCAGTGCATCGATGCGACGGCGCAGCATCGTACCGTCGGGCAGTTGCATGCCAGATCGGACGATCTGCGTGATCTCGACATCTGTGATGCGGGTGCAGTGCCAGCCGGTGATCGAATACGGCCTGAGCGCATCGCCCACGCGAAGAATGGCTCGGTCATAGTCCTGCGGGCTTACCTTCCACGGTGCAATCTGCCAGCTTAGAAACAATTCGTGGAGGCCGCCTAGGAGAGACGCCAGTGGAGCGGGCCACGCCTCTGGTTGGTCAAGCGGGAGTAGCACGCGGGTCATCAGGCCTTCTCTGTGTTCGTCGCTGCCGATATGGCAGGTTGCCTGACGAGCCTACCATGCGCAAAGCCGCCAACGATTTGCCAGTCGGCTCGGATGTGTGGATGGCCGTTAAACACGTCGAAGAAGCCGGAGAGCTGAGGCCCGGTTCAAGGTCCGGAGAGGATCGTTAGTGGACGAACCGTAAAAGCGCTAGCGTAGGTATTGGCGTAGGTTTGTGCTCAGAGCTCTGTCAGATAAGATGAAGATGCTGCTGCATCATGGGCGTGTGGTTGGTCGTGACGTCGGTGGATTGCGTGCTCATTTGGCCGGGAGAAGTTGCTTTAGCGGGGGGAGTTTACCAGTGGGCTGGGGAAGGGGCGCGGAGTTGGCCTTTTGGCTGGGTGGCGGGGGGAGTGAGAGTGTTGGCGGGCTGATCGCGCTGCTTCGAGGCGGCGGCTACGTTGTGGCTGGAAACGCGTGACCGGCGCATGTTAACGAGTCGCCCGAAGATGCGCGGGCGGGTTTGTCCGCCGAAAAGACGATCGCTCTGAAAGGGGGCAAGGAATCCAGCGCGCGGCGAGGTTTCTACTACCTGCAGAAAGGTTGCTTTGGCGGCAAGTTGGAGCTGTTCTATCTGGATCCGCCGTATCTCGACACGGCCGGCTATGGCGCTGCGTTTCCGTTCGAGCAATGCGAAGGGATGGCCGAGCGTCTACGGACGCTCAAGGGCCGTGCGATCGTGAGTCTGAACGATCATCCGGAGATCCGCCGGGTGTTCGACGGATTCCATATCGAGACGGTGCAGATGCAGTACACGGTTGGCCTGGAGGCAGCGAGCCGCCATGAGGTGATCATTTCGAGCTGGGACGTTGGCGCCGAGCCGGCAGGATTGTTCTGAGGCGTTGCGCGAGCGGGGCGGCCCGCTCGCGCCATGTCGTTACGCTTGGGCCCGACGGGTTCGAGCGCGGCCGATTGCGACGTTCGCGACCCAGACAAGCAGGCCACAAACGATGATTGACGCGAGCAGTATCGCCAGCATGCCGAGTGTGGGCAGGTCGTCAGGGTTCGCAAATTCTTCGCGGCCGGTTATGTGCAGCAGCACGCGCAGCGCGTGATCCATCCACTCGGGCATGTTTCCGGCTTGGCTGATGATGAAAGTCCCGAGCATCCACCCGCCGGCCAGCGTGACAACGACATTCAGCGCGATCAGTCCGATCTTCTTCATTTCACGTCAACCGTTCCATATGCCTTGAACGTCGATCCTGGCACTGGCAGGTCGGCACCATTTTTCCGGAGATATTCGGCGAGGCGATCGAATGTCGTTGGATTCGTGACGGTAATGCAGCCTTCGCTTAGGCGAAGCTGCCCCATCGGATGCAGTCGAAACTGGCCGCGCTTGACGCTTCCTACGTATGTTGAGTCGCCGGTTTTGGCGTTCCACAACATAAACCACTTCGTGTGATCGGTAGTGCCAACGCCATATTTCCCGATCGCATCATGAAACCATCCCAGACGCCCACCTGACTGGCGATCGACGATGTAGTACGTTCCCTTGGGAATCGGCCCGACGCCTTCGATGCCGGTGGCATCGGGGTTGTCTCGACCGCTCTTGGTGCCTGAAAAAGCCGAAACCATCCCGAACCCGGGGCAGTTCAGGGTGGAGGTGGTCTTTCCATTTAAATCAAATGTGCAGCGGATCGGCATCGTTATTCCTTCTTTTTAGGCCTCGGATCCGCGCAGTGTACACGGCACTTAGGTGGCGACCCTTGACCGAGATCGGCGTATCAGAGCCTGTCGGGATGACAGCAGCGGATTTCTTTGGACTGCCCGGTTTCAGGAGATTGGGTCCAGATGGACACGATGAAGATCGCGCGAGGCGTTTGCCAGTACACGGCCTTTCGCATACTGGCTGTCTATCCGCGCAGAAACGCCCCGTAACACGCTGCTTTTTCTTGATCGAGTCATCGAGGAAATGGGGACGCGCCGCGCATGATTGGAAGGCAGCCATGAATCAGTTTGCCATCCTCTACGAAGAGCGTTTTGCCCGGCTATCCGTGTGATGCTCAACCCGCCTCGAACACGAAAATTCTGACAGGCCCACAGCCCCTGATTCGCCGCCCCCGCCAAATCAAGACGCACCTGCCCCCGTGATGCTCAAGGCCACCGCCTGCGCCACCTCGATCCCGTCGATCGCCGCCGAGTAAATCCCGCCCGCATAACCCGCACCTTCCCCCGCCGGATACAGCCCCTCGACATTCATGCTCTGGTAATCATCCTTGCGCCGCACGCGAATCGGCGACGAGGTGCGCGTCTCCACGCCGGTCAACACGGCATCGTGCATGGCGAATCCGGCAATCTTCTTGTCGATCTGCGGCAGCGCCTCGCGAATCGCCTCGATCACATAATCCGGCAGCGCGGTGCTGAGGTCGGTCGGGCGCACGCCCGGCTTGTACGACGGCACCACCGAGCCCAGCGAGGTGGATGGCCGGCCGGCGATGAAATCCCCGACCAACTGCCCCGGCGCGTGATAATCGCCGCCGCCCAGCTCGAACGCGCGCTCTTCCCACTTGCGCTGGAACGCGATGCCGGCCATCGGCCCGCCCGGATAATCTTCCGGCGTGATCCCGACCACGATGCCCGCATTCGCATTGCGCTCGGCGCGCGAGTACTGGCTCATGCCGTTGGTCACCACGCGGCCGGGCTCGGAGGTGGCCGCCACCACCGTGCCGCCGGGGCACATGCAGAAGCTGTAGACGGCGCGCCCGTTGCTGCAGTGATGCACCACCTTGTAATCGGCCGCGCCCAGCAGCTTGTGGCCCGCGAACTTGCCGAAGCGGCTGCGATCGATCAGCCCTTGCGGATGCTCGATCCGGAAACCCAGCGAGAACGGCTTCGACTCGATGAACACGCCGCGATCGTGCAGCATCTGGAAGGTGTCGCGCGCGCTGTGGCCCACGGCCAGCACCACGTGATCGCAGCGCAGCGTCTCGCCGTTCGAGAGCTTGAGCGCGCGCACCTTGCCCTGCTCGATCTCGATGTCGTCGACACGCGTTTCGAAGCGCACCTCGCCGCCGAGTTCGTGGATGGTCGCGCGCATCTTCTCCACCATGCTGACCAGGCGGAAGGTGCCGATATGCGGCCGGCTCAGGTACAGGATGTCTTCCGGCGCGCCGGCCTTGACGAACTCGTCCAGCACCTTGCGGCCATAGTGATGCGGATCCTTGATCTGGCTGTACAGCTTGCCGTCCGAGAACGTGCCGGCGCCGCCTTCGCCGAACTGCACGTTGGATTCCGGATGCAGCACGCTCTTGCGCCACAGGCCGAAGGTGTCCTTGGTGCGCTCGCGCACGGCCTTGCCGCGTTCGAGGATGATGGGGCGGAATCCCATCTGGGCCAGCAGCAGCCCGGCGAACAGGCCGCAGGGGCCCATGCCGATCACCACCGGGCGCAAGGCCGTGCCGTGTTCCGGTGCCTTGGCGACGAAGTGGTAGCGCATGTCCGGCGTCGGGCCGCAATTCGGCTTGCCGGCGATGCGCTCGAGCGCCGCCGCCTCGTCCTTCACCTCGAGATCGACGATATAGGTCAGCTTGACGTCGGCGCGCTTGCGGGCATCGTGCGCGCGGCGGAACACCGTGTAGCGCAGCGGCTCGTCCACGGCCACGCCGAGTTCGGCCAGGCGCGCGCGAATCGCGTCATCGAGATCGCTCTCGGCATGATTGAGGGGCAGTTTGACTTCGCTTAGCCGTAACATGAGTACTCGAATGCGGTCGCCACGCAGCCGTGGCGATGTTGTGACGTATGTGGGCCGGCATGCCGGTGGCGGCTGGGTTCGCCATCCTGGCATCGGGGATGCAAGGCATTCATCGCCGGAAAAACGGTACGCGGGGCTGCACACTGACCAGGCCGGGCGGCTCGGGGCGCCGTCTCGAGGCGCCTGTCGCCGAGGAGTTTTCCTGCTCCGGGGCGATCCGGCCGCGAAAAACGCTCCGGATCCACCCCGGCGGCGCCGACGGCTGGTTGGTGCGAAAGCCGCGCCATGCGGGCATCGCCGCCCTTATCGTTAGGCTGGCCAGCATGGAAGGTCGCTATTATAAATGCCGCGCGGGCGTCCGGCTGTCGGACGGCGGCGGGAGCGCATCAGGGCGGGTGACGCCCGGCTCCCGGGCCCCCGCATCGATCACCTCGGCACCTGTCCCCATCCATCCCCGAGCACCCCAAGCACCCCAAGCACCCCAAGCACCCCAAGCACCCCAAGCACCCCAAGCACCCCAAGCACCCCAAGCACCCCAAGCACCCCAAGCACCCCAAGCACCCCATGCATCCGACTCCCCGCCCAGCCACACCAGCCGATCGCCAGGCCATCGAGGCAATCGTCCAGCAGGCCTACTCGCCCTACATCGCACGAATGGGCAGGCCACCCGGCCCGATGCTGGACGATTACGCGGCCCTGATCGACGCCGGCCGGGTCCGTGTCGTCGAGACGAACGGCGCCGTCCAGGGCCTGCTGGTGCTGATCCCCGAAGCGGAGGCGATGCTGCTGCACAACGTGGCCGTCGCTTCTGCCGCGAGGGGAACCGGGCTCGGGCATCACCTGCTGGAATACGCCGAGCAGGCGGCCAGGGCGTCAGGCTACCGCGTCATCCGTCTCTACACGAACGAGACCATGACGGAGAACATCGCGCGCTACACGCGCATCGGCTACGTCGAGACGCACCGCGAGCCGGACGGCATGAAGCGCGTCTTCATGAGCAAGCCGCTCACGGCCTGAACTCAGCCGCGCACGAACCAGGTCCGTTTCGCCGAGCCGAGCATGCCGCGATAGACGATCCAGGACACCGCGAAGCTCGCCGGCGCCGACAGCGACTGCGCGGTGCCCGTCATGTTCATCAGCACGAGGCCGGCGAAGGCCCCCGCGAGCCACGCGCTCAAGCCGCCCGGATTGAAGGCCGGGACATGCGAATCGCGATACTCGATGGTCTCGCCGACCAGTTCGTCGTAACGGGTCGACAGGATATGCGCGAGCGCGACACCCACCCAGGCGACCACGAAGATGCCCTGGTAGGCGAGTGCCTGGAGGATCTTCGAGAACACGTCGGCCATCATCAGCGCATAGACCACGGCACCGACCACCAGCGCCCACACGAATTTCGGCGCGCGCAGCCCGGCCAGCTTGCCGAAGAAGGCCTGCATGTTGATGGCGGCGAGGTAGTAGTTCGCCGTGTTGATGCGCGATTGCGTCACCCACACGAACAGCAGCCCCCAGATGCCCATCAGCTTGAGCAGGGCCAGCACCACCGAGACTTCCGACAAGGTGCCGAGCCCCGGCGTGGTGCTGACCAGGTAGATGCCCACCGCGCCGTTCAGCAGGAAGGTGACCAGGTAGAACGGCATGCCGAAGTTGAAGCGGCCGTGATAGACGGCGTCCTTGCGGCGTCCGAAGCGGGCATAGTCGAAGGTGAACATCATCAGCACCCAGACGCCCATGTAGTACACGAAGCAGTTCCACCAGCCGTTGGCGGGCACCGCGCCCTTGGGCCCGAAATCGAGCCAGGCGGCGTTGTAGCCGTATTCGTGCGTGGTCAGCACCACGGCCGCCAGCAGTCCGAACAGATAGAAGGGCAGCAGCACGCCGTTGAACTTGTCGAGCCAGTGCTGCACGCTGCCGAACACCAGGGGCACGCTGTAGGCCACCACGATCAGCGCGGCCCATCGGTAGTCGAGCACGGGAAACAGCGTATGGGCCGCCACGGCGATCACCGAACCCTCGAACACCGCGTAGTAGATGGCGGTCGCGAAGAAGATCAGGGTGGCGAGCGCGGCGCCCGAACTGCCGAACAGCACGCGCGAGAACAGCGCGACCGACAGCCCGGTGCGCACGGCATACCGGCTGATCACCGAGTTGACCAGGCCATAGGCCACCACCGACAAGGCCATCCCGATCAGCGCGTTGCGCGCGCCATAACCGAGCGCCAGGGTTGCGCCCACGACGATATAGAACACCGCGCTGCACACGGCCCACCAGGCCATGGTGAGCGAGAAAGCCGGCATGCGGGCCTGCTCCGGAATCGCGGCGATCGATAGATCGAGATCGCCCGCGGCGGCTTCCTGCTTCAGATTGGCCATCGAACTGCTCCTCAATACACAAGGGATATGGAAATGGCCGCGTCGCGAGCCAGGGAGGCGATCGGCCGCGACGTTGCCGGAACGACGTGCAGGACTTGCCGCGCGCGCCTCGAACGAGCGCAACGCTTCGCGCGCGATGCTGGACATCGCGCGAACGATCGGGAAACGGGGGGACGAGGGCGGCCGCGAGCAGGGCGATCTGCCCGTCGCGGCCGCGTCGTCGTGCTATCGCAGCAGCACGTCGCGCAGGCGGGCCAGCCGCAGTTGCGCGTCGCGCCGGGCGGCCAGCGCCTGGGACATCGTCACGGAAACGAAACGCGCCTGGTGGTTCGGCTGCATCTGGCCGATCAGGTCGAGGTCGGCGCTGATCACCGTGCCGATGGTCGCGTAGCCGCCGCCGGACACGGCGTCGCGATGCAGGATGATCGGCTCGAGGCCGGCGGGCACCTGGATCGAGCCGATCGGATAACAGGCGTCGACGATGTTCGACGGATCGGCGCCGGCGCCGAACGGCTGCTCGCGCGGCCGGAAGCCGAGCGGGCGGCCCTGCTTGTAGCGATAGCCGATGCGGTCGGCCTCGGGGGCGACGGTCCAGGTGTCCTCGAAGAAGGTCCGGGCCGATTCGTCGGTGAGCCGGTGGTGATAGAGGCCCGGCAGCACGCGCAGCGCCACCTCGCGAGCCAGCGGCGTGCGCAGGCGCTCGGGCAGCGCGGTGCCTTCGCGCGCCGGCCCGCGATCGCGGCCGATGGCGAGCTGGTCGCCCTTCTGCAGGCGCCGCCCCTGGTGGCCACCGAAGGCCCCCAGCGCATAGGTCGAGCGGCTGCCGAGCACCACCGGCACATCGATGCCGCCGGCCACGGCCAGGCAGGCGCGCGCGCCGCCCTTCACGTATTCGAAGCTCAGCGTGCTGCCCGCCTTGATGCGCAGCGCCACATTGCAGGCCTGGAGCACGCCGTCGATCTTCGGCTGCATGTCGGCGCCGGTCACGGCGATCAGCGCCTCGGCATGGAACAGCAGTTGCGGGCCGAGCAGGGTGCATTCGAGCGCCGCGGCGCTTTCGTGGTTGCCGACCAGCAGGTTGGCGGCGCGCAGCGCGTATTGGTCGAGCGCGCCGGAAGGCGGGATGCCGACGCGGTAATAACCGGGCCGGCCGGTATCCTGCACCGAGGTGGCGAGCCCGGGCTTGACGACCTCGATGGCGGGACGGGAATCAGTCGGCATGGAGCACCTCGACCAATGAACGGTTGTACGCGTCCTGATCGCGCAGGAAGGATTCGAGCGAGAAGTTCACCTCGCGCACGCGCAGCGAGAAGCTGCCCGCTTCCACGGCCGCCACGGCCGCGTCGTAGGCGGCGCGGTCGATCGGCTTGAACTTGACGATATCGCCGGGGCGGAAGAACACCATGAAGTCGCGCAGGTAGTCGAGCCGCTGCTCGGGATCGAAGATCGGCGCCGGGGTGACGCCGAACATCTGGTAGCCGCCCGCGCCGCGCACCGAGTAGATGCAACCGAAGCAGCCGCCATGGCCGACCGTCAGCTTCGGCGTGTCGGTCCTCGGCCGCACGTACTTGGGCACCTGCAACTGGCGCTCGCGCTCGACCATCTGGAACATGAAGGGCAGGCCCGCCACGAAACCCACCATCGACACGAACCAGGGCGAACCGGAATGCGCGGCGATGAATTCATCGACATCGCGCTTGCCGTTGATCCGGGCCGCGTATTCCAGGTCGGTCGAATCCGGGTCCTGGTGGCGCTCGCGAAAGCGCATCAGCGTCTCGTGGGTCCAGGGGTCGTTGTACAGCACCGGGATCTCGATGATGCGGGTGGCGATCTCCAGTTGCGCATCGCCGGTTTCCGCCTCGATCTGCTTGAGCAGGGCCAGCAGCGCCTCGGGATCGACGATGTCCGGATCGTAGCGAACCTGGTAGGAGGCATTGGCCGGGCAGATGTCGACGATGCCGGGCACCGCGCGCCGTTGCAGCTCGCGCGTGATCGCGGTGCCCTTGAAGAAGGCGTCGAGCGACATGTCCTCGCTGATCTCGACGAAGATGAATTCGTCGCCGCCGAAGGTGTAGCGCGTGGTCATGCGGCCTCCTCGCGAGGCCCGGCAGCAGCGGCGAGCCGCTCGCGCCAGGCCGGGATCCAGGCTTCCAGGAAATTCGTGTGATAGCGCCCGGCGCGCACGTCGGGGTCGGCCAGCAGGGCGCGATGCAGTTGCGCGGTGGTCTTCACGCCGCCGACATGCAGCTCCGCGAGCGCGCGCTCGAGCCTCGCCAGCGCGGCCGGCCGGCTTTCGTCGGCGACGATCAGCTTGGCCAGCAGCGAGTCGTAGAACGGCGGCACCGTGTAGCCCTGGAACAGCATCGAGTCGATGCGCACGCCGGGGCCGGTCGGCCAGGCGAGTTCGTCGATGCGGCCCGGGCTCGGGCGGAAGTCCTGCACCGGATCTTCCGCGTTGATCCGGCATTCGATCGCCGCGCCGCGCGCCACGATCTGGTCCTGGCTCAGGCGCAGGGGCTCGCCGTCGGCGATGCGCAGCGTTTCGCGCAGGAGGTCGACGCCGGTGATCGCCTCGGTGACCGGGTGCTCGACCTGGATGCGCGTGTTCATCTCGATGAAATAGAACTCGCCGCGCGTCTCGTCGAACAGGTATTCGAGCGTGCCCGCGCTGCGATAGGCGACCTGGCGCGCGAGCCGCGTGGCCGAGGCGCACAGCGCCTGGCGCAGTTCCGGCGTGAGCGAGGGCGAGGGCGCCTCCTCCATGATCTTCTGGCGGCGCCGCTGCAGCGAGCATTCGCGCTCGAACAGATGCACCACCTCGCGGCCGTCGCCGAGCACCTGCACCTCGATATGGCGGGCCTGCGCGATGAAGCGCTCCAGGTACACGCCGCCGTTGCCGAAGGCCGCCTGCGCCTCGCGCTGCGCCAGCGGCAGCTCGGCGTCGAGCTGGGCCGCGTCGTGCGCGACGCGGATGCCGCGACCGCCGCCGCCGGCCGCGGCCTTGATCATGATCGGATAAGCGATTTTCGCGGCGATCCCGCGTGCCTCGTCGAGCGACAGCACCACGCCGTTGCTGCCCGGCACGGTCGGCACGCCGGCGCGCTGCGCGGTTTCACGGGCCTTGGCCTTGTCGCCCATGGTGGCGATCACGGCCGGCGAGGGGCCGACGAAGATCAGCCCGGCTGCCTCGACCTGGGCCGCGAAGTCCGCGTTCTCCGACAAAAAGCCGTAGCCGGGATGGATCGCGTCGGCGCCGCATTGTTGCGCGGCGGCGAGGATGGCCGCCGGATTCAGGTAGCTCTTGGCCGCGTGCGAGGAACCGATGGGGATCGCCTCGTCGGCCAGGCGCGCGGCCAGGCTGTCGCGATCGGCATCGCTGACCACCGCCACGGCGCGCATGCCGAGTTCGTGTGCCGCGCGGATCACGCGCACGGCGATCTCGCCGCGATTGGCGACCAGCACGGTGCGAATCCGCTTCGGTCGATAGAAGGCCGCGCCGGCGGCGCTGTCGTGGGGCGTGTTCGACGGATTCATCATGCTCAGGCCTCGATGCGCATCAGGACCTGGCCGGCATCGACCGGCTCGCCGTCCTCGGCCAGGATTTCCGCGATGCGGCCCGCCGCGCCCGCCTCGACGTCGTTGAACTGCTTCATCACCTCGACCAGTCCCACTACCGTGTCGCCGTCGACCTGCGTGCCGACCTCGACATAAGGCGCGGCGTCCGGCGAGGCGCGCCGATAGAAGGTGCCGGGCAGGGGGCTGACGATCTCGTGTTGTGCCATCTGGGTAGTCCTCATCGATATTCGGGGCGCGCGGTTCAGCGCGCGACGGGGTAGCTCGGCGCCGCCACCCGGATGTCGTGCGCCGTGAGCGCCGCGCGCGTGGCCTCGACCAGTTGCAGCGCGCCGGGCGTGTCGCTGTGGATGCAGACCGAGTCGAAGTCGATCTCGATGTCCTCGCCGTCGACCGTCGCGACGCGCCCCTCGACGCAGGCGCGCAGCACCTTGGCGGCCACCTGCATGGGGTCGAGCCGGCCTACCCGGCGCGTGAAGACGATCGAGCCGCTGCGGTCGTAGTCGCGATCGGCGTAGAACTCGCGCACCACCGGCTGGCCGAGTTCGCGGGCGATCCGGTAGGTCACCGAGGCTTCCATGCAATACAACAGCAGGGTCGGGTCGAGCCGCTGCAGCGTCTCCACCAGCAGGCGCGACAGGTTCTCGTCGCGCGCGGCCAGCATGTAGAGCGCGCCGTGAGGCTTGACGTGCTGCACGCTCACGTCGTGCAGGCGCGCGAATTCACGCAGCGCGCCGAGCTGGAACACGATGTCGTTGACCAGCGTCTGCGGCGTCTCGGTGAGCGTGCGGCGGCCGAAGCCGACCAGGTCGCGAAAGCCCGGATGTGCGCCCACGCCGACGCCCGCCTGGCGGGCGAGCTGCACGGTGCGCGCCATGATGTTGGGGTCGCCGGCGTGGAAGCCGGTGGCGATATTGGCCGAGCTGATGAGCGGCATGATCTCCTCGTCGACGCCATCGCCGACGGTCCATACCCCAAAGCCTTCCCCCATGTCGGAGTTCAGGTCGACGCGGTGTTTCTTCATGCTGGCGTTCTCCTCGATGCGGGGCGCGGACGCGGCCGGCAAGCCGCGTTCACCCCATCGAGAAGCACAGTAGCCGCTGGCCGCCGGTCAAAATAGTTCTATTTTTATATGGCACCGTATCTGTTTTTCAGATGGGGCGGCCGCCGCCGGAATGCGTGAAAGTCGGCGCTGAGCCGGTCGCCAGGGGCGTATCGACCGCCTCGCGCCCGATGGATTTTGGTGGGAATAAGATATCGGCTATCTCGATATCGATTTTTCGGATGATTGCCATGGCCTTGACGCTGCGCCAGCTGAAGTATTTCGTCGCGACCGCCGAACTCGGCCAGATCTCCCAGGCGGCGATTCAACTGACGATTTCGCAGTCGGCGGTCACCAACGCGATCAAGGAACTGGAGGACAGCCTCGGCACCCAGCTCTTCATGCGCACCGCGACGGGCGTGACCCTCACCACCACGGGGCGCCGCTTCCTCAACCAGGCCTACACGATCCTCGCCTCGGTCGACGAGGCGATGCGCATCCCGAACCTGGAAAGCACGCTGAGCGGCACGCTCACGCTGGCCGCCAGCTACACGGTGCTCGGTTATTTCCTGCCGCATCACCTGCAGCGCATGAGCACCCTGTATCCGCGCCTGAACATCCAGCTGCACGAGCTCAATCGCGAGTCGATCGAGGAAGGCCTGATCACCGATCGCTACGACATGGCCGTGCTGCTGACCTCCAACGTCGCGAATCCGGAGCTGATGCTCGAGCCGGTGATTCATTCGCCGCGGCGTCTCTGGCTGTGCGCGCAGCATCCGCTGCTCAAGCGCGAGAACGTCACGCTGGCCGACGTGGCGGCCGAACCCTTCGTGATGCTGACCGTCGACGAGGCCGCCTACACGGCCCTGCGCTACTGGAACGAAACGCCGTACCGGCCGAACGTGAAGCTGCGCACCTCCTCGGTCGAGGCGGTGCGCAGCATGGTGGCCAACGGCAGCGGCGTGGCGATCCTGTCGGACATGGTGTATCGGCCCTGGTCGCTGGAGGGGCGGCGCATCGAGACCATGCAGCTGCGCGATCCGGTGCCGCCGATGAGCGTGGGGCTCGCCTGGCGCCGCAACGCCGAACCGAGCCCGGCGATGCTGGCCGTGCGCGAGTATTTCCGGCACACCTTCATGGAGCCGCGCCCGTTGACGGGCGGCGCCTGAGACGGGGGAGGGCGGTGTTCCGGCGCTGCCATGGCCGCTCGCGTCGCCGTCGTCCGGGAAGCAGCGGGAGCGCGCGTTTATCCGGCCGAGTAACGGTAATGGCGATAACCGTCCGCCTCGTGGGTGAACGCGAAGCCGGCGGTTTCATACAGTTGCCGGGCGGGGTTGTCGGCCTTCACGCCGAGCACCAGCTCGAGCGGGCCGTGCGAGCGGGCGTCCTCGATATAGGCGTCGAGCAGCTTGCGCGCGATACCGCGGCGCCGATGCGCCTCGACGACATGGATCGAGGCAAGCACAGCCTGCTCGCCGTGGCGTTCCCAGAAGCAATAGCCGATCGGCGTGCCCTGCTGCTCAGCCACATACATGAAGGGCAGACCCCGGATCCACTGGCGCAGATGCGCGCCCATGGCCCGGCGCCAGCCGGCTTCCTGTTCGGGTTCGATGGCCAGGATGTAGGCCAGCTCGCCTTCGTAAAGCAATGGCAGGTCGTCCACGCGCGCGCGGCGAATCGAGTAGGGCGGCGTGCCGGGGCTGTCTGGTTCGTGGCTGTCGATGGGATGGAGATTCATGAGGTTCGAAATGGGTCGGTGGATGCCGATGCGTGATTGAACCTGAATTCGGGGCAGGAAAACAATCATCCCGATGTGCTTGGGTCAAGTCGCTCGGCGGCGTCGCCGAGCGCCATCTGGCGAGCGCCGCCAATGCTGTGCATACTGCATCTCTCGTCTCGAAAAATGCATGTCATGCACGACGCTCTCCGCCGTCTCGACCTGAACCTGCTGCTCGTGCTCGACGCGCTGCACCGCCATCGCAGCGTGGCGGCGGCCGCCGACGAACTGGCCCTGAGCGCCTCGGCCTGCAGCCACGCGTTGTCGCGCCTGCGCACGCGCTTCAACGACGAGCTGTTCGTGCGCTACGGCAGCGCGATGCAGCCCACGGCCCTGGCCGACCAGATCGCGCCGGCCGTCTCCGACGCGCTGCGCCTGCTGTCGGACCACCTCGGCGCGGCCGGCCCGTTCGTGCCCGCCAGCAGCACCCAGGTGTTCACGCTGGCGGCCACCGATTTCACGGCCTTCGCGGTACTGCCGGGCCTGATGGCCCGCCTGCAGGCGCAGGCGCCCGAGCTGCGGGTGAACGTCGTGTATTCGAGCCATCGCGATGCCCTGGAGGATCTCGCTGCCGGCCGCGCGCATTTCGCGCTCGGATTCTCCGACGAGGAAGGGCCTTCCGGCGAGGGCGTCGAGTCCTTCGCCTGCTACACCGACGACTATGTGGTCGTCGCGCGCCAGCCGCATCCGCGCATCGCGGGTTCGCTCCCGCTCGACACCTACCTGGCGGAGAAACACGTGGCGGTGCTGCCCTGGGCGAGTTCGGGCAGCATCATCGATGCGGTGCTGGCGCGCGGCGGACATCGGCGCCAGGTCGCCGTCTGCCTGCCGAGCGTGCTGGCCGCGCCCTTCATCGTCGCGAACACGGAGCTGCTGCTCACCTTGCCGCGTCGCGCGGCCGAGGCCTTGAGCCGGGCCACGCCGCTGGCGCTGTTCCCGACGCCGTTCGCGAGCCCCGACTACACCCTGCGCGTGTATTTCCACGCCCGTCATGCCGGCACGCCCGCGCATGCCTGGATGCGCGAGCAACTGCGGCAGGCGCTGGAGGCGGCGAATCCCCCGCTGCCCGCGAACCCACGGAAAAAGCGGCGCGGAACCTGAGGCTCGGCCGAGCGGCAAACTGCATGGCATACAGTCGCCCATGAAGAAGTTTCAGCGCGCGGTTCGCCACGGCGCCCTATGATCGCGTGCTTGGAATCGATTGGATTGGACAGGTACCCGGGATGAACCACGAACTCCACCTGCGCGAGGCGCTGCCGACCGACGTGGATCGCTGCTACGCGATCGAGATCTCGGCCTACGAGGGCGACGAGGCGGCCACGCGCGAGAAGATCGCCACGCGCATCGCGCAATATCCGCGGGGATTTCTCGTCCTGGAGCGCGAGGGCCGCGTGATCGGCTTCATCAATTCGGGCTGTGCCCACCAGGTGGTGATGTCGGACGAGGCCTTCAAGGAACTGGTCGGGCACGACGCCGAGGCGCCCAACGTGGTGATCATGTCGGTGGTGCTGGACCCCGCCGAACAGGGCAAGGGCTATGCGAAGCTGCTGATGGACAGCTTCGTGGCGCGCATGCGGGCGATGGACAAGGCCACCATCCACCTGATGTGCAAGGACCGCCACGTCGAGCTGTATCGCAAGCTCGGTTACCAGTACGTGAAGCCTTCGGAATCGGACCATGGCGGCATGGCCTGGCACGAGATGGTGATGCCGCTCTGAGCCGCGCCCGCGCGCGCCAGGCTCGTGACGCCTAGGTCATCCGGATCGTGGGCCGCACGCAGCCGTTCAGGCGCTCGGCGCTCCATAGCAGGGCCGACTTCCTCAGGCCGTGCAGCGCGTATTGATGCTGGCGATACAGCATCGCGTGACTCAGTTGTGCGAAACGTCCCTTGATGAAGCCGCCGCGGAAGAAGCCGAACTGCCCGAGCGTGCCGAAGGCGTTGTAGTCGCTGATCGACACCAGCGCGCCGAGATCCTGGAAGTGGAACTCGGGCAGGGGCTTGCCCTCGAGCCAGGCGGGCAGGTGCCTGGCCAGGAAGCGCGCCTGCTGCGTCGCCACCTGGGCGGTGGGCGGCAGCGGGCGCTCCCGGCCGGCCGGTGTGTAGCTCGCGCAATCGCCGAGCGCGAAGATGTGCTCGTCGTCCACGCTCTGCAAGGTCGGCCCGATCGCGACCTGGTTGGAGCGATTGACCTCGATGCCGGCCAGCTGGCCGAGGAAGGTCGGTGCCTTCACGCCGGCCGACCAGACCATGATGTCGGCCGGCTGGCTGCCGCCGTCGGCGAGCTGCAGGCCATCGGGCCCGGCCGCCGTCACGCGTGTTCCGGTGTGCACCTCGAAGCCGATCTGGCGCAGTTGCGCCTCGCTCGATTTCGACACGGTTTCCGGAAACGCCGCGAGGATGCGCGGCCCGCTTTCATACAAGGACAGCTTGAGCCGCTCGCGTATCGCCGGGTCGCCGTAGCTGCTCGCCACCTCGAGCAGGTGGCTCAATTCCGCGGCCAGTTCCACTCCTGTCGCGCCGGCACCGACGATCGACACGCGCAGGTCGCGGTTCATCACCACGCTCTGGAAGATGCGCACGCGCAGCGCCTCGTTGAAGGCCTCGGCCTCGACCTGGTTGTCGATGAAATGGCAATGGCTGGTCACGCCCGGCGTGCCGAAATCGTTGGCGCGGCTGCCCACCGCGAGAAGCAGCACGTCGTAGCCGATCCGGCGCGGCCCGATCAGGGTCTCGCCGGCCGAGGTCTCGATCGCGGCCAGGTCGATCTCGCGCGTGGCGCGATCGATGCCGACCATCTCGCCGGGCTGGTAGGTGAAGCCGTGTTCGCGCGCATGCGCGAGGAAGATCACCTGCTGCTGCTGGATCTCGCGCGTGCCGGCGGCGATCGTGTGCAGCATCGGTTTCCAGATATGCGTGGGGCTCTTGTCGATCAGGGTCACGTCGGCGCCCTGCTTGCGCCCGAGCGTGTCGCCCAGGCGCGTGGCCAGCAACAGGCCCGCAATGCCGCCGCCCACGACGACGATTCTCGGTCGGTGTTTCATCGCGATTTATTCATCATGTGTTGAATTCGACGGACGATGGTAAGGGCAGGCCTTGTTCGCTGTCAATGCGAGGGGGGCTGCCGGGTAGGAGGCAAGGGTTAAACTTCGTCATTTCCCGGTTTGCCGATCTCGACCCGATGAAGTCCCCGAACGATTCCCTGGATGCCGCCGCGACGGCCACCCAACGACGCCGCGCGCGCGGCCGGCCCGCCGCCAGCGACGCGGGCGGTGCCGACGTGCTGCTGCGCAATGCGCGCGCGGCCTTCGCCAAGGGCGGCTACCACGCCACCAGCGCGCGCGAGATCGCACGCATCTCCGGCGTCGACGCGGCGCTGGTCGGCCATCATTTCGGCTCGAAGGAAACGCTGTGGGCGGCCGTGGTCGAGCAGATCGCCGACGAAGTGGCGCCGATGATCGAGCGCATCCGCGCGTTGCACGAGATGCCGGAGCTGTCGCCGCGCCAGCGCGTGGAGCAGGCGATGGCGTTTTTCATCGACCAGGTATTCGCCATGCCCGATGTCGGCATGTTCTTCTCGACGGCCGCCACCGAGCACGGCGAGCGGCTCGATTTCCTGATCGATCGCCTGGTGCGCCCGGTTCACGACGTGTTCCTGCCGCTGATCTCACGCGCCATGAAGGCCGGCGAGATGCCCGCGCGCGACCCCGAGATCCTGTTCTCGATGATCGCCAACGGCGTCAGCAAGACCGTCTCCTACAGCCACGTGCTGGCTGCGTTCTCGTCCCTGCCGGCGCGGCCGGCCGCCTTCAAGCGCGAAGTGCTGGCAACCGCGATCGCGATGCTCGGCTAGGCCGCCGTCGCACGCGCACCGCCGAGCCCGTGCCGCGAGCCCCCCGCCTCATGCGCGTCCCACCGCCTTCACCGCCAGCGCCGCGGCGGCCGAGCGCGTCTCCACGTGCAGCTTGCGGAACAGGTGCTCGAGGTGCTTGTTGACGGTGCGCGGCGCCATGTCGAGGATGTCGCCGATATCGCGATTGGTCTTGCCGCGCGAGACCCACAGCAGCACCTCGGCCTCGCGCGTGGTCAGCCCGAAGCGTTCGAGCAGGGCCGCCACCTGGGCGCCGTCGTCCCAGGCTTCCAGCACGATCACCCATTCGCCCTGCTCGCGCGTGCCGCTCACGCGCGCCGAGCGGCGCACGCCGCCGTCGGCGGTCTCATGCACGGCATCCTCGGGGCAGCCCTGTTCCAGCCATTGCGCGAACCAGCGCGCCAGCGGCGGCGGCAGTTTCGCGCGCGCCACCGACAGGCCCGCCTCGCGCCCGAGCGGGTCGTAGCCGGCCAGCCGCGGCGCGGCCTGCGGGCTCTGCCAGCGGATCGCCGCCGCGCCGTCGACGATCACCGCCGCGCGCGCGTCGAGCCCGAGCACCGTGTCGGCGTAACGCTGCGCGCGCGAGCGCTGCACATGGGCGGCGATGCGCGCGCAGACTTCCTCGGGGCGCACCGGCTTGGTCACGTAGTCGATGCCGCCCACGCGAAAGCCCTGCACCACGTGCTCGCTCTCGGCCAGCGCCGTCATGAAGATCACCGGCAGGTGCTCGTGGCGCCGGTCGAGCTTGAGGCGCCGGCAGGTCTCGAAGCCGTCGAGCCCCGGCATCATCGCGTCGAGCAGCACCACGTCGGGCGTGACGCGCGCCAGGCACTTCAGCGCGTCGTCGCCGCTGAGCGCCACCAGCACCGCGTAACCGTCGGCGCGCAGCGTGTCGGACAGCAGGGCGAGGTTGTCGGGCGTGTCGTCGACGATCAGCACCACGGGCCGGTTGCCGAGCACGCCGGGCAGCGCGGCATCGGGGAGCGGGCGCGCGGCTTCAGTCATCGGCGCCGAGCGGGAGACGGTCAAGCTCATGCTCGAAATCCTTCAGTTGGAACAGCTCGGCGCGCTCGCGCAGCGCGGCCAGCGCCGGGGCGAGACCAGGCCGGCGCGCGACGGCCGCGTCGAGCGCCTCGATCAGGCCTTGCACGTAGCCGACGTCGAGCAGGGTTTTCAGTTGCGCGTGAATCGCGCGGGGCAGGGGCGGCGGCGCGACCGCGAAGGCGGGTTCCTCGGCCGCCGCGGGCGAACCGCTCGTGATCGATGACGCGGCCGCCGCCGTCATCGCATGGCCGCCGGCTGCCGCGCGCTCGATGCGCGTGGCCGTCGACGCCGCGGCGCTCGCTTGCGCCGGCCCCTCGTCCTTCATCACCCATTCGAGTTCGAGCAGGGCCGCCAGCTTGTCGAGCAGCACCGGCACCTGCACGGGCTTGACGAGGTAGTCGTCGCAGCCGATCGCGATCGCGCGCTCGCGATCGTCGGCGAAGGCATTGGCCGACAGCAGCATGATCGGCGCGGCCGAGATGCGCCGCTCGCGGATCAGCCGGCTGGTCTCGTAGCCGTCCATGGCGGGCATCGAGATGTCCATCAGGATCGCGTCGGCGGCCTGCGTGCCGAGCCAGCGCAGCGCGTCGATGCCGCTGCCGGCCTCGACGATCCCGAAGCCGAGCGGCGCGAGCATCTGCGTGACGATCGCGCGCTGGTCGGGCAGGTCGTCGACGATCAGCAGGGTGCGCCGCGGCCCGCGATAACCGCCGATATCGGCCAGCTCGGTGCGCGCGGGCGCGGCGCTGCGCACCGCCGGCGCGAACACCTTGACCACGAAGCGCGTGCCGCGTCCCGGCTCGCTGTCCACCTCCAGGCTGCCACCGAGCGCATGCGTGAGCAGCTTGCAGATGGTCAGGCCCAGCCCCGCGCCGTGATCGTGCGCGCTGGCCGTGGTGCCGCGCTCGAAGGGCAGGAACAGCCGCTCCATCTCCTCGGGCGCGATGCCGGGGCCGGTGTCGACCACCTCGAAGGTCAGCGTGTCGAGCGCGTGGCCCACGCGCAGCGTCACGCCGCCCGCCTGCGTGAAGCGGATCGCGTTGCCGATCAGGTTGGTGAGGATCTGGCTCAGGCACTTCTGGTCGGTCTTGACGGTGGGCGGCAGCCAGCCGGCCGGCTGCACCGCGAACTCGAGCGCCTTCTCGACCGCCTGCGGGCGCAGCATCGAATTCATCTGCGCGAGGAAGTCGGGCAGCGAGATCGGCGCGATGTTCAGCTGCAGCTTGCCGGCCTCGATGCGCGCCACGTCGAGCAGCCCGTCGACCAGCGCGAGCAGGTGCTCGCCGCTGCGGTGGATGGTGCGGATCGCGTTGAGCCGCGCGCTGGGGATCTCCTCGCGCGCCTGCAGCAGCAGTTGCGCGTAGCCGAGGATGCTGTTGAGCGGCGTGCGCAGCTCGTGGCTCAAGCCCGTCACGTAGCGGCTCTTGGCGCTGTTGGCGGCTTCCGCCGCGGCCCGCGCGCGCTTGAGCGCGGCGTCGGTCTTCTGGTGCGCCTCGATCTCGTGCATCAGCAGCTCGGTCTGGCGCTGCGATTCCTCCTGCGTGACGCGCCGGTTCTCGCGCTCCAGCACCAGCCACCAGGCGGCGATGCCGCCGATCAGCGCGAGCGCGACGAACACCTTCACATAGGCGTTGGCGAGTTCGCGCCAGGCGGGCGAGCCCGGCGTGGCCAGCGAATCGGCGCTCTGCGACCAGATCAGGTAGAGCACCGTGGCCAGCAGCAGCGAGATCGCCAGCAGCAGGCTCAGGTAGTGGGCCAGGCGCAGCCCGGTGGCGCCGAGCCGCGCGTTCGGGAACAGGCGGTGCAGCACCCGGTCGAGCTGCGCGCCGAGCCGCGCATGCGGCTTGCAGCGATCGTGGCAGCGCGAATCGAGCGAGCAGCACAGCGAGCAGATGGTGCCGCCGTAGGCGGGGCAGTGGGCCGTGTCCTCGTGCTCGAAGTCGTTCTCGCAGATCGCGCAGCGGCGCAGGCCGCCGGGCGGCCCCGGTTCGGCCTGGCGCGCCAGGTAGTAGCGCCCGCGCGTGGCGATCGCGATCGCCGGCGCGCTCACGAAGGCCACGCCCAGCGCGATGAAGGGCGACATGGCGCGCGCCAGCTCGCCGAACGCGCCGCCGTGCGCGAGCATCGCCACCACGGTGGCGATCGTCATCGCGCCCACCCCGACCGGGTTGATGTCGTACAGGTGGGCGCGCTTGAACTCGATGTCGCGCGGGCTGTAGCCGAGCGGCTTGTTGACCACCAGGTCCGCGAACAGCGCGCCCACCCAGGCGATCGCCACGTTGGCGTACATCGACAGCACCTTGCCGATCGCCTCGAACACGCCCATCTCCACCAGCAGCAGCGCGATCAGCACGTTGAACACCAGCCACACCACGCGCCCCGGATGGCTGTGGGTGAGCCGCGCGAAGAAGTTCGACCAGGCCAGCGACCCCGCGTAGGCATTGGTTACGTTGATCTTCAACTGGGAGACGATCACGAACAGCACGGCGGCCGGCACCGCCCAGGACGCCAGCCCCAGCGGGTCGAGCAGCAGGTGGTAGGCGAGCAGGTACATCTGGGTGGGCTGCGCGGCCTGGGTGGCGTCGATCTCGTGCTGGATCGCGATGAAGGCGAGGAAGGCGCCGCCCAGCATCTTCAGCGCGCCCGGCACGATCCAGCCGGGCCCGGCGCTGAGCAATGCGATCCACCAGCGCCGCCGGTTGCGCGCGGTGAGCGGCGGCAGGAAGCGCAGGTAGTCGACCTGCTCGCCGACCTGCACGATCAGCGCGAACACCACGGTGGCGGCCTGGCCGAAGGCGATCGCGCTGAACGCGCGGCCCTCGGGCGCGAAGCCGGCGAAGGTGGTCCATTCGCGCAGCAGCCCGGGGTGGTGCCAGAGCACCGCGCCGTAGGGCAGCACGAACAGCACCAGCCACAGCGGCTGGGTCCAGCTCTGCAGCCGGTTGATCAGCGTGATGCCGAACATCACGATCGGGATCACCACCAGCGAGCTGATCACGTAGGCCAGGCCGATCGAGATCGGGAACACCAGCTGCAGCGCGAGCGACATGATGGCCGCTTCCAGCGCGAAGAAGATGAAGGTGAAGCTCGCGTAGAGCAGGGAGGTGACGGTCGAGCCGATATAGCCGAAGCCGGCGCCGCGCGTGAGCAGGTCCATGTCGACGCCGTGGCGCGCCGCGTAGTAGCTGATCGGCAGGCTGGTCAGCCAGATCAGCAGCGACACCGCCGCGATCGCGCAGACCGCGTTGGTGAAGCCGTAGTCGATCACCAGGCTGCCGCCGATCGCCTCCAGCACCAGGAACGAGACCGCGCCGATCGCGGTGTTCGCGACCCGGAATTCCGACCAGCGGCGAAACGAGCTGGGCGTGTAGCGCAGCGCGTAGTCCTCCAGCGTCTCGTCGCCGACCCAGGCGTTGTAGTCGCGGCGCACCTTGACGATGCGCTGCGTGATCGGTCGGAGATCGGGCCCCGCGGCGGGCTCGGGGGCGACGGACTGGTGCATCGGAGCCATGTCGGGTGATCCAGGTTGGTGCGCGGATGGCGGGCGGGATGCGTCACGCAAGTTACATTCCAGGCGCGCCTCGGGATATACGTCAATCGACGTATTCCGGTGCTTTATTTGGCTTCCTACATTCCGCTCCACACGCCGGCCACCTGCTCCGGCGGACCGAACCGACAAGGAGAACGGGATGTCCATGGACGATCGACACGATGACGAAGCCCCCTCGGCGCTGCGCCGGCGCCTGATCGGCAGCCTCGCGGCCGCCCCGCTGATGGCGCTGGGCCTGCCGCGCGCGGCCAGCGCGCAAACCCCGCCGACCGCCAAGGTCAACACCACCAAGCTGGCCGTCACCGACACCACCGTGACGGTCGGCCAGTTGCACTCGGCCACCGGCACCATGGCGATCTCCGAGACGGGCTCGATCCAGGCCGAGCGCCTGGCGATCGAGCAGATCAACGCGATGGGCGGCGTGCTGGGCCGCAAGATCCAGATCATCCAGGAAGACGGTGCCTCGGACTGGCCGACCTTCGCGGAGAAATCCAAGAAGCTGCTGGAGAACGACCACGTGGCCGCCGTGTTCGGCTGCTGGACCTCGGCCTCGCGCAAGGCCGTGCTGCCGATCTTCGAGAAGGACAACGGCCTGCTGTACTACCCGACCTTCTACGAAGGCCTCGAGCAGTCGAAGAACGTGTTCTACACGGGCCAGGAAGCGACCCAGCAGATCCTCTGGGCGCTCGACTGGGCCTCCAACACCAAGAAGGCCAAGAGCTTCTTCCTGGTCGGCTCCGACTACATCTGGCCGCGCACCTCGAACAAGATCGCGCGCCGCCATATCGAGCAGCACCTGCATGCCAAGGTGGTCGGCGAGGAGTACTACCCGCTGGGCACCACCGACTTCTACTCGCTGATGAACAAGATCAAGCTGGCCCGGCCGGATTGCATCTTCACGACCGTGGTGGGCGGCTCGAACGTGGCCTTCTACAAGCAGTTGAAGGCGGCCGGCATCACGCCGCAGAAGCAGTTCCTGCTGACCCTGTCGGTCACCGAGGACGAGGTGCTCGGCATCGGCGGCGAGAACTTCGCGGGTTTCTATTCCTCGATGAAGTATTTCGAGTCGCTCACCAACGACAACAACAAGACCTTCGTGCAGGCCTTCAAGGCGCGCTACGGCCAGAAGGCCGTGATCGGCGACGTCACCCAGGCCGCCTACCTCGGGCCCTGGATCTGGAAGGCCGCCTGCGAGCGCGCCGGCAGCTTCGACGTCGACAAGGTGGTGGCCGCCTCGGCCGGCATCGAGCTGAAGAACGCGCCGCAGGGTTACGCCAAGGTCGACGCGAACCATCACCTCTGGAGCCGTTCGCTGATCGGCGAGGGGCAGGCCGACGGCCAGTTCAAGGTGGTGGCGCAATCCACCGACCCGATCCAGCCGAACCCGTTCCCGAAGGGCTACATGTAAGCGGCGCGGGCTACGCCGCCCGCGCCCGTCCCGCCATCGCGCCTTGCGCCTAGCCGACACGCGGCGGCCGCTTGCGGCCACCGCGCGAGGAGAAAACCGATGTCCGCCAACGACATTTTCAATATCACCCTGATGCAGGGTTTCGCCGGCCTGAGCCTGTTCAGCGTGCTGCTGCTGATGGGCCTGGGTCTCGCCGTGATCTTCGGCCAGATGGGCGTGATCAACATGGCCCACGGCGAGTTCATGACGATCGGCGCGTACACGGTCTACCTGTTCTCCTGGTTCGCGCAGAACGTCTGGCACGGCTTCACGCCGGTCTATTTCTTCGTGGCGATCGTGGCGGCCTTCTTCATCGCCTTCGCCGCGGGCTGGCTGGCCGAATGGGCGCTGATCCGCCATCTGTACCGGCGCCCGCTCGACACGCTGCTGGCCACCTGGGGCCTGAGCCTCGGCATGCAGCAGGTGTTCCGCTCCGCGTTCGGCCCGAAGGAGGTGAGCCCCGCGCTGCCCGACTGGCTGATGGGTTCCTGGGAGCCCGCGCAAGGGCTCGACATCCCCGTGAGCGGCATGTTCGTGATGGGCCTCGCGCTGATCATGACGGGCGGGCTGCTGCTGGCGCTGTACCGCTCGCGCTGGGGCCTGAGGGTGCGCGCCACGGTGGCGAACCGGCCGATGGCCAACGCCGCCGGCATCAATACGCGGCTCACCGACCGCATGACCTTCGCGATCGGCTGCGGGGTGGCCGGCGTGGCCGGCGCGGCCTTCACGGCGATCGGCTCGACCGGCCCCACCAGCGGCTCGCTCTACATCGTCGACTCGTTCCTGGTGGTGACCTTCGGCGGCGCGGCCAGCCTGCTGGGCACGGTGGCCTCGGCCTTCGGCATCGCGCAGATGCAGTCGATCAGCGAGTTCTTCCTGTCCGGCTCGACCGCGCGCGTGCTGACCCTGCTGACCGTGGTGATCATCCTGATGCTGCGCCCGCAAGGCCTGTTCGCCTCCAAGGTGCGCCGCGCCTGAGCGCGGGCGAGCCGCTTCACGACCCGTTCAACCGAATTCCGACTTCCCCACCGGAGAGCCATCATGGAACCCATCCAACCTGTCGCCGGCACCACCGGCGCCGCCACCGGCACCGCGGCGGCGCCCGCCGGCCGGGCCCGCCCCGGCGGCTGGCGCGCGCTGGCGCGCCGCGCCGACGCCTCCGGCTATGCCGGCATCGTGCTGCTGGCGATCCTGATCGTCGTGGTGTTTCCGCTCGCGCTCGACGCGTTTCGCCTGAACCTGATGGGCAAGTACCTGACCTATGCCTTCGTGGCGGTGGGCCTGGTGATCGCCTGGGGCTACGGCGGCGTGCTGAGCCTGGGGCAGGGCGTGTTCTTCGGCCTGGGCGGCTACGCCATGGCGATGTTCCTCAAGCTCGAATCGTCCGATCCGATCTCGACGAAGACCCAGACCACGCCGGGCATTCCCGACTTCATGGACTGGAACCAGCTGACCGCGCTGCCGGCCTGGTGGAAGCCCTTCCACTCGCTGCCGTTCTCGATCCTCGCGGTGCTGGTGGTGCCCACCCTGCTGGCCTTCGTGGTCGGCTTCGCGATGTTCAAGCGGCGCGTGGGCGGGGTCTATTTCGCGATCATCACGCAGGCGGTGGCGCTGATCCTCTCGGTGCTGATCATCGGCCAGCAGGGCTACACCGGCGGCGTGAACGGCATCACCGACCTGCGCACGCTGCTGGGCTGGAACATCCAGGGCAACTCGGCCAAGTACGTGCTGTATTTCGTCAACGCGGCGCTGCTGATCGGCGCGATGCTGGCCTGCCGCTGGATCCAGCGCGGCAAGGTGGGCACCTTGTTGCTGGCGATGCGCGACAAGGAGGACCGGGTGCGCTTCTCCGGCTACGACGTGGCGATGTTCAAGGTCTTCGCGTTCTGCGTGGCCGCCATGCTGGCGGCCATCGGCGGCGCGATGTTCACGCTGCAGGTCGGCTTCATGTCGCCGTCCTTCGTCGGCATCGTGCCCTCGATCGAGATGGTGATCTACGCGGCGGTAGGCGGGCGCATGTCGGTGGTGGGCGCGGTGGTCGGCACGATCCTGGTCAACCTCGGCAAGACCTGGTTCTCGGAGAGCTTCCCGAACCTGTGGCTGTACCTGATGGCCGCGATGTTCATCGGCGTGGTGATGGCCTTCCCGAACGGCCTGGCCGGCCTCTACGAGGCGCACCTGCGCGCGCGCCTGCGTCGCTGGCTCGGCGACACCACCCAGCGGGGGGCATGACCATGAGCAATACCGACTTCCTGCTGGCGGTGGAGGACCTGAGCGTGTCCTTCGACGGCTTCAAGGCGATCGATTCGCTGAACCTCTACCTGGAGCGCGGCGAGCTGCGCGTGGTGATCGGCCCGAACGGCGCCGGCAAGACCACCTTGCTCGACCTGATCTGCGGCAAGACCCGCGAGACCGGCGGCAGCATCAAGTTCCGCAACGAGGAGATCACCCAGCTCGCCGAGTACCGGCGCGTGCGCAAGGGCATCGGCCGCAAGTTCCAGACGCCCTCGATCTACGAGAACCTGTCGGTCTCGCAGAACCTCGAGGTGTCCTATCCGCGCGGACGCGGCGTGTTCGGCGCGCTGGCCTTCAGGCGCGACGCCGAGGTGAGCGACCGGGTGCTGGCGGTGGCCGAGGAGATCGGCCTGGCCGCCGCGCTCGACCTGGAGGCGGGGCTGCTCTCGCACGGCCAGAAGCAGTGGCTGGAGATCGGCATGCTGCTGATGCAGGACCCCGAACTATTGATGCTCGACGAGCCGATCGCCGGCATGAGCGTGAAGGAGCGCGAGATCACCGCCGAGCTGCTCGGGCGCATCTGCCAGCAGCGCTCGATGATCGTGATCGAGCACGACATGGCCTTCGTCGAGCGCATCGCGCACAAGGTCACCGTGATGCACCAGGGCAGGATCCTCGCCGAGGGGCCGATGGCCAAGGTGCAGGCCGACCCGCGCGTGATCGACGTCTATCTCGGCCACTGAATCTCGCCTACTGAACTGGAGGAACCCCGGATGCTCGAAGTCGACGATCTCGTCGTCAGTTACGGCCAGAGCGAGGTGCTGCACGGCATCGGCTTCTCGGTCGGCACGCGCGAAAGCGTGGCGGTGATGGGCCGCAACGGCATGGGCAAGACCACGCTGTTCAAGGCGCTGATCGGCATGCTGCCGGCCAGCCGCGGCAGCGTGAAGGTGGGCGGCGCCGACGTCTCCAGGGACGAGAGCTTCCGGCGCGTGGCGCGCGGCATCGGCTACGTGCCGCAGGGCCGGCAGATCTTCGCCTCGCTGACGGTGGAGGAGAACATCCGCACCGGCCTGGAGAACGCGAAATCGCAAACCGTGCCCGACGATCTCTACGCGCTGTTCCCGGTGCTGTTCGATATGCGCCGCCGCAAGGGCGGCAACCTCTCGGGCGGCCAGCAGCAGCAACTGGCGATCGCGCGGGCGCTGGCCACCGATCCCAAGGTGCTGCTGCTCGACGAGCCCACCGAGGGCATCCAGCCCTCGGTGATCAAGGACATCGCCAAGGCTCTGAACCAGATCCGCGCCACGCGCGACATCGCGATCGTGGTGTCCGAGCAGGTGCTGAGCTTCGCGCTGGAGGTGGCCGACCGACTGTTCGTGATCGAGGGCGGCCGTTTCGTCCACCAGAGCACGCGCGAGGCCGGCGACACCGACCGCATCCGCGAATACCTGTCCGTCTGAGGGCGCGCCGCCCGAGGCGCGCCATCCCCATTCATTGCCGCAATTGCCGAAGCGAGGAGCACACGAGATGACCGATACCCTGATCAAGGTCGACCTGGACCAGTCCGCCTACGAGAACGCCCAAGTCCACAACCGCTGGCACCCCGACATCCCGATGGCCTGCTGGGTCAAGCCCGGCGACGACTTCATCCTGGAGACCTACGACTGGACCGGCGGCTTCATCAAGAACGACGACAGCGCCGACGACGTGCGCGACATCGACCTGTCGATCGTGCACTTCCTGTCGGGACCGGTGGGCGTGAAGGGCGCCGAGCCGGGCGACCTGCTGGTGGTGGACCTGCTCGACATCGGCGCGAAGTCGGACAGCCAGTGGGGCTTCAACGGCTTCTTCTCGAAGACCAACGGCGGCGGTTTCCTGACCGAGCATTTCCCCTCGGCGCAGAAGTCGATCTGGGATTTCCACGGCATGTACACCAGCTCGCGCCATATCCCGGGCGTGAACTTCGCGGGCCTGATCCACCCGGGCCTGATCGGCTGCCTGCCCGATCCCAAGCTGCTGGAAACCTGGAACGCGCGCGAGACCAGCCTGATCGCCACCGACCCCGAGCGCGTGCCGCCGCTGGCCAATCCGCCGTTCGCGGCCACCGCGCACATGGGCAGCCTGAGCGGCGACGCCAAGGCCCGCGCCGCCGCCGAGGGCGCGCGCACCGTGCCGCCGCGCGAGCATGGCGGCAACTGCGATATCAAGGACCTGTCGCGCGGCTCGAAGGTGTTCTTCCCGGTCTACGTGGACGGCGCGGGCCTCTCGGTGGGCGACCTGCACTTCAGCCAGGGCGACGGCGAGATCACCTTCTGCGGCGCGATCGAGATGGCCGGCTGGGTCCACATGCGCGTGAACCTGATCAAGGGCGGCATGGCCAAGTATGGGATCCGCAACCCGGTGTTCCAGCCCAGCCCGATCACGCCGAACTACAACGACTACCTGATCTTCGAGGGCATCTCGGTGGACGAGACGGGCGGCCAGCACTACCTCGACGTGACGGTGGCCTATCGGCAGGCCTGCCTGAACGCGATCGAGTACCTGAAGAAGTTCGGCTACTCGGGCGCGCAGGCCTATTCGCTGCTCGGCTGCGCGCCGGTGCAGGGGCATATCAGCGGCGTGGTCGACATCCCGAACGCCTGCGCCACGCTCTGGCTGCCCACCCAGATCTTCGACTTCGACATCCGGCCGAACGCCGAAGGGCCGATCCGCCATGTGAAGGGCGAGGTCGACCTGCCGATCTCCTACGACCTCGTGAAGGCCTGAGGGCCGGGAGCGCGCGATGCCGATCTACGACTTCCATTGCGACACCTGCGGGCCCTTCGTGGCGCTGCGTTCGATCGCCGAGCGCGACCGGCCCGCGCCCTGTCCCGCGTGCGGGACCATCGCCGCGCGCCAGCTCACGGCGCCGTCGCTGGCGCTGATGTCGGGCGAGCGGCGCATCGCGCACGCCACCAACGAGCGCGCCGCG